>JAIBBZ010000055.1 GCA_019694435.1 Pirellulales bacterium | reverse complement strand
CCTACAACGACGCGGTCACTCTGACGGGCAGCGCGATCCTCGCGAGCACGGGCAACGCGGCCATCACGCTGGCGAGCACGGTGAACGGCGCCTTCGATCTGACGGTGAACACGACCGGCGCGACGACATTCGGCGGCGTGGTGGGCGGCAACACCGCGCTGACGAGCCTGACGACGAACGCCGGTGGCGCGACGAGCCTGGCCGGCAATGTCACGACGACCGGCACGCAAACCTACAACGACGCGGTCACTCTGACGGGCAGCGCGATCCTCGCGAGCACGGGCAACGCGGCCATCACGCTCGCGAGCACGGTCAACGGCGCTTTTGATCTGACGGTGAACACGACCGGCGCGACGACGTTCGGCGGCGTGGTGGGTGGCACGAGCGCCTTGACGAGCCTGACGACCAACGCTGGCGGTACGACAAGCCTGGCCGGCAATGTGACGACGACCGGCGCGCAAACCTACAACGACGCGGTCACTCTGACGGGCAGCGCGATCCTCGCGAGCACGGGCAACGCGGCCATCACGCTGGCCAGCACGGTCAACGGCGCTTTTGATCTGACGGTGAACACGACCGGCGCGACGACATTCGGCGGCGTGGTGGGCGGCAACACCGCGCTGACGAGCCTGACGACGAACGCCGGTGGCGCGACGAGCCTGGCCGGCAATGTCACGACGACCGGCGCGCAAACCTACAACGACGCGGTCACTCTGACGGGTAGCGCGATCCTCGCGAGCACAGGCAATGCAGCCATCACGCTGGCCAGCACGGTCAACGGCGCCTTCGATCTGACGGTGAACACGACCGGCGCGACGACGTTCGGCGGCGTAGTGGGCGGCACGAGCGCCTTGACGAGCCTGACGACGAACGCCGGTGGCACGACAAGCCTGGCCGGCAACGTGACGACGACCGGCGCGCAAACCTACAACGACGCGGTGACGCTGGCAGCGAACATAACGCTCGCCGGCACGAACGTGACATTTGGCAGCACTTTGAATTCGGACGGTACACCGCGATCGCTGACGGTGAATGCCAGCGGCGCGACGACGTTCGGTGGTGTGGTGGGCGGTACGAACGCCTTGGCGAGCCTGACGACCAACGCGGCCGGCTCAACGACGCTCAACGCCAATGTCACCACGACAGGCGCACAGACCTACAACGACCCGGTGACCCTGACCGGAAATGTCGTACTGAATGGCGTCGGCGTGACCTTCGCCAGCACGATCAACTCCGATGCGACTCCGCGGGCCCTGACGATCAATGACAGTGCGGTCACGACGCTGGGTGGCGCCATCGGCGGTACGAATGCGTTGGCGAGTCTCACTACCAATGCCGGCGGTGTGACGCGGATCGCCGCCGATATCACGACCACTGGCGGCCAAAACTATAACGACCCGGTCACGTTGATTGGCGACGCCGTGCTGAGCAGCACGGCCGCAGCAGACGTGTTGTTCGCGGCGACGGTGAATTCCGACGCCACGGCCCGCAGCCTGAGGGTCAACACGGCCGGCACGACGATCTTCGCCACGACGGTTGGCGGCACGAATCCGCTGGCGAGCCTGACGACCGACGCCGGCGGCACAACTCGGTTGGGCGGCAACGTGACGACCGCCGAAGGGCAGACCTACGGCGACGACGTGCGGCTCGACGCGGACGTGACGCTCACGAGCAACAACGCCGGCAGCATCGCGCTGCTCGAGCGCGTCGACTCCGCGGCGTTCACCCACCAGGCGCTCGTGATCAATACGTCGGGCAGCACTGAATTCGGCGACGGCGGCGCGGACTATGTCGGCAGCCAGGATGCCCTGACATCGCTCGTCACGAACGACGGCGCGGGCGATGACGACACGCGGTTCCAGATGCTGGATACCGTGCAGCCGACGGTCCGCACGACGGGCGCCCAAACCTTTGGCGATCATGTCCTCTTGCGCAGCGATGTCCGTCTGCGGAGCGAGGGCCAAGGCACGATCGCGTTCCGCGAGAAGGTCGACTCGTTCACGGGGACCAATTTTGCCCTGAACGTGGAGACCGGCGGCTTTACCGATTTTGGCGACGGCGGGGCCGATTACGTCGGCAGCGTGCAGCCGCTGCTCCGGCTGGTGACCGACGATTTTGCCGGCGCCGTGGCGACGGATCGCACGCGAGTGAACATCGTGACCGACGTCGTGCTGGGGCCCGCGTCGATCACGACCGTGCTTGACCAGGTCTATGGCGACCCGGTCGAACTGCTGGCAGCGACGTGGTTGAAGAGCGTCTCCGGCAATCTCGACCTTCGGGCCGGCGTTACCGGGCCGGCGTTCGTGCTCCGGGCCGAGGCCCAGGGCAACGTGCGCTATGCGGCCGTGGTCGACGTCGCGGCCGGTTCGCAAACGCTGGCCGCCACGGTGACGATCGACGGCGAATCGGCCGTCGAAGGGGCGCCGGTATTGCTGGACGATACGTTGCGGCTGTTCTTCGATGGGGCCTCGAGCCAACCGGCCTTCCGCTTGAACGGGGCGGGACCGATGCAGGTGCCCGGCCTCGGGGGCGCCGTGGCGACGACGCGTCGCTTCACGTTCAACGCCGGCGCCGGCGACGACCGTTTGATCGTGCAACTCGACGATCAGAACCGGCCCGTGCCCAAGCCCTTCTCCGATTTGACGACGGGGATCGTGTTCCATGGCGGCGAGACGGATGAAGACGGGCCCGGCGATTTGCTGCAGGTGTTCGGCGTGGGCGCAGCCAACAACGAAGTTCAATATCGACCCGACGCACTGGTCACGGGCGCCGGGTTGCTGCGCGTCGGTCCCGTGGGTCCCGACGCAGGCCGCATCGTGTTCGACGAGCTCGAACCGGTCGACCTGGCGGAGCTGGCCGTGGTCACGATCACGCTGCCTAACGCGAACAACGTGGTCCAGATCGCCGACGGCGACTCGTTCGGCCAGGCCTATGGCGATCCGGCGCAAAAGACGCTCGTCGTGAGCGGCACCAGCGGTGCCGTCGCATTCGAGTCCGCGGCGCTGTGGAACAATGCGTCCGTGAACGTTGATACCGATGGCGGCGCAGTCGTGACGGTCGACAATCGCTTCGTGCCCACCGCCGGTAATCCGGCAACCGACCACGGCAACGGTCTGTTGCGCGTGGTGACGGGCAGCGGCGCCGACACGGTCAACGTCCAGGCCATCCGCCTGCCGACGACAATCCTTTCCGGCACCGGCGCCGATACGATCAACGTTTCCGACTCGGCCCCGGCGCTCTCGGGCACCTTGAATTTGATTTTGGCCAATCTGTCTATCGACGGGTCGGCCGGCGACGGCGCGACCGATGTGCTGCACGTCAGCGACCTGGGCGATGGGACGGACAACACGGGCATCGTCACCGAGTCTGCCATCTCGGGACTCGGCATGTCGTCGCTGCTGACCTACCTGAATGTGGATCAGCTCGATCTGCAGTTGGGCACGGGCTACGACACGTTGGCGCTTTTGGGAACCTCGGCGGCCACCGAAATCCGCGCCGGCGGCGGCAACGACACGATCAACGTGGGCTCGATCGTCCCGCCGGTGCCGAATGCGGCGCCTAGCGTCTTCGCCGGAACCATCAAGCTCTTCGGTGGCGACCAGACCGACCAGTTGAACGTGATTCAGAACGACGGCTACGTGCCCAAGCTGCTCACGTCGAACACGGTCGAAGGCACTGGGTTGCCCGTCGGAGGCGTGGGCTACGCCGAGTTCGAAGGTCTACTCGTGCAACTTTCGACGCAGGACGACACGTTCACCATCGCCAGCACCAACGCATTGACGCCGGTCACGCTGCGTTCGCTCGCTGGGGCCGACAGCATCGAGGTCCTGTCGATCAGCAGCGCGACGACCATTCAGACGGGCGCCGACGCCGACCGCGTCGTAGTTGGTGAGGCGAGCGCCAGTCCGCATCTCGATCTGCTCGAGAACATCGGCGCGATGTTGTCGATCGATGGCGGGCCGCCCGCGTCGCCCGGCGACGAGCTGGTTATCAGCGACAAAGACGACGCCCTGGCGAACACTGGGGTGAAGGCCGGACTGCTCACCGCAAGTCAACTCACGGGACTAGGCCTCGCCGCGACGTTGACCTACGCCAACTTCGAACAGGTCAGTTTGCTCCTGGGCACGCAGACCGACGAGCTGACGATCGACTCGACCAACGCCACGACCGCGACCAAAGTGTTCGGCAACGGTGGCGACGATCAGTTGACCGTCCGCGCGACCGCCGGGCCGACGACCGTGCTCGGCGGCCAGGGCGGCGACGTTATTCGCGTCGCCTCGACGACCAACACGCTCAACCAGATCGCCGGGGGGCTCGTCGTGGGGGCAGGGCCACTCGGCGAGAATGACCGGCTGACCTTCGACGACAGCGGCGATCCGGCGGCGGGGGCCACGGCCCAGATGACGAGCCAGTCGCTCGGCGGTCTCGGCTCGGCCGTCCCGATCGTCTACGGCGGTGCCGAAGGCGTGTTCCGCCACGTCGAGGTGTTGCTCGGCGCCGGCGCCAACACGATCTTCAATCTCGAGCTGCCGCTGCCGGCCGGTTCGCCGTCCGCGCAAACGCCGCTGCCGGCCGAAATGGTGATCGATGCCGCGGCCGGTGACAACGAGCTGCTGCGGGTCCTGGGCACGAACTTCAACGACACGCTGCTCGTCGGTCCCTTGGCGGCCGGTAACCAGCTCGACGCGCGGAACTTCGAGTGCCTGCACATGTTCGGGTTTTCCGGCAACGATCGCTTCGAGAACGGCACGGCGACGCCGTCGTTCCTGGTCGGCGGGCAGGGGTCGGACACGCTCTCGGGCGGCTCGGCGAACGATTTCATTCTCGGCGATGGCGTGGCCATCTCCGACGCCAACCCGGCTCGCGATCTGTTGTCGGGCAACAATGGTGCCGACGTGATCTTCGGCGGCCCCGACGTCGACTCGCTGCTGGGCGGCGACGGCACCGACTTCTTGTTCCCCGATTACGACGTACTCGGCAATCCGCCGGTCACGGTCGAGACGATCGCTAACGGCGACGTGCTCGATGGCGGTGGCGACGACGGCGATCCGGACAGCGCGGTTTCGCTCGGCAACGGCGACGTGCTCGGCTTCATCGACGGCTTGTTCGTCGATACGGGCGCGATCAAAGACGTATTCACCTGGCTGCGCGGCCGGTTCCTGCGGACCGATCCCGCCAATATTCAGGTGATCCTCGACGCGGCCAACGCGGTACCGACCTGCAAAGATTTCGCCTCGCTGCCGCCGGTCGCGAACCCCAGCGACGCCGATTCGATCCCGGTCGCCGACAACCCGATCGTGGCCCAATCGTATCTGCGGTTTCTCCGCCGTCCGGCCGACGATTTCGGCCTCGAGTCGTGGTCGCGCGCCGTGGCCATCAACGGGCTGTCGATCGAGGGCATGCGGGCCGCGCTGATCGGCTCGCCCGAGTATTTTGCCCTGCCGCAAGTGGCGGGCAACAACACGAACTTTGTGAATCTGCTGTACCAGGACGTGCTCGGCCGCGCGCCCAGCGCCGCCGAATTGCAGAACGCGCTGAATCAGATCGGCGCCGGCACCGCGCGCAGCCAGATCGCCTTGACGCTTCTGGTTTCGACCGAGGCGCGGGTCTATGAGATCAACGCGATTGTGTTTGCCGCGACGCCGCCGGCTCCGGGGCTGGCCGAGCTGGAGCGCAACGCGATGCTGGCCGACCTGAACCAGAGTGTGCCGTTCGACGTCGTCGTGCAGGGATATCAGCAGGCGCGGCTGGCCGGAGCGAACTATTCGGATAACGGCCGCAGCGCGATGTCGACCTTCGTGCACAAAGTGTTCGTCACGTTGATGGACCGGCCCACTGGCCCCGTGTTGGGCGAATTGGCCATTTCGCTCGCCAATCTCGCCGCCGGCCAAACGAAAGACGCCTTGGTCGCGATCTTCCAGGGCTCCGACGAATATCGCATCAAGCTGCTCGATCGCTTCTACCAGCGATACCTCGGCCGGCCGCTCGATGCACTCGGCCAGGCCGTGTGGCTGACGGCCCTGAAGAACGGGACCCGCGTCGACCAGGTCCAATTCGCGATCCTGGGTTCGCCCGAGTACTTTGCCAAGAACGGTGGCACGAACACGGGCTTTATCAATGCCCTGTATCACGACCTGCTCAACCACGACAGCACGCCCGGCGCCGTGAACTACTTCCTCGGTCTGTTGGCGCAGCCGGGACTGACGCGCGAATACATTGCGTACTTGTTCATCAGCGACAAGGTGATCGGCGTCGAATACCAGGCCCGTCTGATGGACGAGCTGTACCTCGACCACCTGGGCCGCACGGCGACCGACGCCGAGAAGATCGCCGGCGTGCAACTCCTGCAGCAGCGCGCCCCGTTCGAACAGGTCGAACGGCAAGTCGTGCTCAGCCCGGGCTATCTGCAATAGCGAGGTGCCTGCGCCGGCCGCTAATAGGTGAGCTGCGCCCCGAAGTAGGGGAAAAAGCCCGGGTTGAATGCGCCCATGCCGCCGAAGACGGGGTCGGGCGTGAGCCGGATGTTCAGGTGTTCGATGTAGTTCTTGTCGAACAGGTTGTCGATACCGGCGAACAAGTTGAAGTTCTGGCTAACGTTGTAATAGCCGCGCAGGTTCCAGACGGTGAAGCCCGGTGTGGGAAATTCGATGGCGGTGAATTGGTTGGGCACGCCTTCGGTCCGCACCAGGCCGATGCGGTCCTGGTTGTTGACCACGCGGGCATAGCATTCCAAGCCCCAGGTGTTGCCGCGCTCGCTGTCGTGCAGCCGCGCGCCGATGCGGCTGTCGAACGGCGGGATGCCGAACAGGTTCTGGTCGATCGTCTGGTCGACGCCGTAGGTGTAGCCCAGCGAGGCGAACGGCGTGAGATTGCGGCCGATATCGTACTCGGCGAATCCTTCGCAACCGCTGAGCGTGGCCAGTGGCGTATTGGTGACGAACAGCACGCGCGCGCCGGCCGGCTGCGAGAACGTGTCGGCCGAATAGGTCAGGTAGTCGAGCACCCACGATTGGTAGCCGCGCAGCGCGCCGCGGAAGTTCTCGCCGTTAGCCTGCAAGCCTAGGTCGATCTGCCAGGCGCGTTCCTTGTCGGCATTGGGTTGGCCGACGAAGCGGTCGAAGCCGTTCTGCGTCACTGCGTAGAACAACGCGTCGCCGTAGCGGTCCAGCAGGGTCGGCGCGCGCTGCGCCTGGCCGCCACCGGCCGTCAGGCTCAGGGCGTCGCTGAGCTTGAACGTATTGGTCAGGTACATCGCAAACAGCACGTCGTTCTGCGCCAGGTCGGTCTGCGGCGTGGGCGGCACGATGGCATCGGTCTCGTTGACCGACGTGTGATACCAGTCGACACGCGCACCGGCCGAAATCAACCAGCTCTCCATCACCGGCACGCTGAACTCGCAGAACATGCCGGGGTCGATCGCGACGGACTGCGGCAGTGCCGTGCCGATCGAGCCGCCGAAGAAGTTGCTCAGGGGCGTCAGCGGCTGGCCGCTGAAGCGGTCGGTGAACAGGAAGTACTCGCCGATACCTTGCTGCAAGTAGCGGAAGTCGGGCCCGAACGACAGGCTCCAGTCGGCCGGATCGCCGAACGTCGTGGCCCAGCGCCCGCCGGTGTTGGTCAGGCCGCCGTTGGTGAAGCCCTGAAACAGCGCCGTCCCGGTCGGCAGCCCCAGGGCGCCGTCCGTGGCTTGTTCGATGCGGGTCACGACGTTCGTGCGGCGCTTGGCGTCGGACAGCGAATCGCCGTAGTAGCGGCTCCGTGTGTACCAGCCTTGCAGTGCGGTGCGGCTCCAGGGGGCCGAGGGATCCTCGTCGACCACCTGCGCCAGGAACGAGTCGGAGCCGAGGAAGTTCACGTCGAACACCTGCGCCGGAAACTCGGCGTTGGACAAGTCGAGCCGCGAATAGGTGAAGTCGACATGCTGATCGGGCATCGTGTCGAAGCTGAATTGCGCCAGCACATCCTTGTTGTGGTAGCTGGACGGAATCTCCAGGCTGTCGCCCGAGCGATAGTCGCTGCCGCCGCGGTCGCCGTAGCTGAGGCTGTAGCCCCAGTTGGCCGAACCGCCGTAGAGCGTCGTTCGCCCACGGTACTGGGCGCCGTTGTCGAGATACGTGCCGCCCAACTTCAGATGCGACTCGAAGCCGCATTCATACCTCGGCGGCGCGACGCGCGTGATGTCGATGAATGCCAGTCCCGGTCCGTAACGCACGCCATACGGCCCCGAGACGACCGTCGCGCTCTGGATCAGGTCCGAGTCGACGAACATCAGGGCATTGCCCAAGTCGGTGCGGACCGGAAACTGGAAGGCCCCGTCGATCTGCGTGAACAACTGGCCATAGCGATAGCCGCGCACGTACGGGTCGAGCACCACCGGCGAACGCCGCTGCACGCGGACCGCCTCGAGGTTGTTGCTCAGGGCTTCGCCGAGCGCCGTCGAGGTCACGGTGTCGGTCGTGTTCGAGGTGATCTGGCTGGCCGGCGAGCCGCTGGGCGCGTCGGCCGGGGCCGCGCCCACGTCGCGATTGAACGTAAACGCGCTGGCCGTGGCCAACGTGATGTCGCCCGGCTGCTGCGGGGCGCTCAAGTCGGGTTGTTGCGGCGCGCTGAGGTCGGGCTGCTGCGGGGCTGCCCGATCCGTGGTTTGCGGTTGCGCCGTGTCGCCGGGGCGCTGCGGCGCGCCGTTCTCGGCCTGGTTGCCGCCGGCGGGCGGGTTTTCGCCCTCGACGTCGGGCGGACGGCTAGGCAACTCGCCGGGCGGCGGCACGTCCTGCTGGAAGCTCGCCAATTGCGCCCAGCCGATCTGCGACAGGGCAAACTTTCCGCGTTCGTAGCGGATCGCACCGCGTTGGGCCGGGTTGGCAATTTCGCGTTCGCGGACTTCGTAGGTGATCTCCGGCAGCCCGTCGGCGGCGCGGGTCCCAGGCGTCGCGGCCACGGCAGCGCAGACGACGGCCAACCGGCCGCCAAGCCGCGCGCCGGCGCGCAAACACGCACGAAGCGTCGAATGGAACATTGCCCCCCTCCCTGGGCGCATTTCCGGGCCGATCGTGCAAACATCCTTGCCACCATCGCCGGCAATCGGGCGGCGCCGCGCTAGGCGCAGGCGCCCCCTCGGCACGATCGGAATAACCCATACGACTCATCGGCACAGAACATGCCTAATCTTCGCGCAATTCGATACCAGCAATGCTGGCGCGCGAGAGTGCCGGTGGCGCCGCTACTCAGCGGAGTTTGGACCGGAGCAGCGTCTCGATGCCGGTCAGCGTCGTGAGCTGGCGCAGGTGCGGCGGATTGAGCAACCGGACCTGGCGGAGCAGTTCGTCGAGCTTCTGCTTTTTCTCCGCGGCGGCCTGCGGTGGCTGCCACAGCGGGCTGCGGAACAGCCAGTCCATGTAGTAAGTCACCGTGATGGGAAACAAGTCGCCCGTTCCGGCCGCGCCGGCCAGGCCCATCGCCGCGCTGAAATCCTGGTTCACCTGTTTGAGCGCCGCGTCGCCCTTGGCGTCGGACGAGGCCAACAGCACCTGGCCGAAGCGTGCCGCGGCCTGACCGGCGCCGAGCTCCTTGTTACCGGCAGCGGCGGCGAGTTGTTTCTTGAGCGCCGCGGCATACTCGTCGTGGCGCTTCGAATCTTGCGGGCGGAAGATCACGCCGCGATGGAACAGCCATTCGGCCGCATCGGCCAGGAGGAAGCCCAGCCGCGCGCCGCCGGCCTCGGTCGCGGCTTTGAGCTCGGTGTCCCAGGCGGCCATCGCCGCGCGCGGGTCTTTGCGGCGCAACAGCGCGTGGTCGGCTTGGACCCAAACCAGGTCGCCACGACGCTCGAAGCCGGCCTGCTGCGGGGCCTGCAACAGCGCCGTGGCGCGCTCGAGCGCCTCGTTCTCGTGGGCCTGAGCCTCGGGCGACTCGGGATCGTCGAGGGTTCGCGCATATTCGAACTGCGCCACGCTCAATCGGCCCCCCAGGCTCGCTTCGAGCGTGGGCACGCGCGCGAACTCACCGCGCCAGCTTTCCAACGCCGTACGCAGGGTCTCATAGCGGGCCCGGGCCAGGGCCTGCGGCTCGGCATGGTGCAGGCACCATTGCAAACGGATCACCCAACGCAACGATTCGTCGCGCCGTTCGCGCGGCAAGGCAGTGTCGGGCGTCAGGCTGGCCGCGGTCAGGTTCTCGATGCCCTGGGCGGCGACGCGATAGACGTCTTGGAATGGCGCAGGCAGGTCTGGTTCGCCCTGGGGCGCGAAGCTGGCTTTGTTCTGCCAGGCCATCTCGCACAGCTTGGCCTGGCAACGGCCGAGGTTGTACCGCGCGAAGTCGAGCTGAAACGGTTGTCCTTCGGCCTCGGCCAGATGAACCGCTTGCTCGAAATCTTGTGCGGCGTCGAGATACTTCTCCGGCAGCTCGGCCAACAACCAGGGAAAATCTTCCTGGGCGTTGCCGCGCAGCGTGAAGGCGTGCTGTGGGTTGCTCCGCTGCGGATAGTCGCTGATCGCGGCGATCGCATGTTCGATCGCCGCGGTGAGCCGTTGGCGGATCTCCTGCTTCGCCGCATCGTCGGGTTTCGGGTTGGTGGAGAACAGGTAATTGGCGCTGCGCAGATAGGCATCGCCGCAGCGCACCAGCGCCGTGGGCCGCTCGTCGACGGGCAGGCTCTTGACGACGCGTTCGAACAGCGCGGCCGCCTGCAGGAACAGCTCCGAACGCTTCCCCGCGTCCCGCTCGCGCTCGGCGTCGTGGAACCGCAATTGCGCGTCGAGGTAATCGGCCCACAAGCGCAACGGGCTGTCGGCCGCCGCCGCGGCGACGGCGCTTTCAACGCTCGCCCGGTCCGATTTCGCGGCATCGGCAAAGGCCGTCTCCACGTCGGCCGAAGTCAGGCGGTTGAGCCGGTCGATCTCCAGCCGGGCCAGACCGCGCTGCAGGCGATATTGGGGATCGTCAGGGTCGAGATTCACGGCCCGCTCCCAGCGGCGAAACACGAGGTCCGACCCGAAGGTGTCCGCCTCCCAAGTGGGTTGAATCGCCAGGGCCTCGGCCGACTCGGCGTACAGCCTGGCCAATTGTCGGCGGCTGTCGGGCGTCAGCGACTCGTCGAGTTTGCCGGTGGCGTCTAGTTCGCAAGCGGGCCGCAACACGAGGTCGTACACTTCGCGCGTGGGCTTCGCGCCGGCAGGCAGCACATGTGCGCCGAGCGCGTGCAGCGAGGCGATCGCCGCGGCCAGCTTGCCGGAACTCTCGCCGGCTGCGGCCTGCGTGTACTGGCGAATCCCTGCGCGTGCCAACAGGTGCAGCGTCTGGGCATTGACCAGGCCGTGTTGTTCGATGAGCGCCGTAGCCTTGCTGGCGGCCTCGTCCAACCGGTCGTCACCGGCGCCCCAGGCCAGCGTGGCGAGCAGGTCGCGCGCGGGCTGGTTGCCGGCCGGATCGAGTCGTTCGGCCGTCGCCAGCCACTCGGGCAAATGCCCGGCAGCCTCAGCCGGCAACTTCCACGTGAGGACGTCGAGCGCGGCGTTGAGGGCCTTGGCATCGCCGGCGGGCAAACCGGCCGCACGCTGCGCCGCGCTCACCAGTCGCTGCGCGGCACGCTGCTTCCGGTCGGGCAGCGCGAGCGCGGCGGTCTGGGGTTGCCCAGCGTCGAACAACGCGACCAATTGATCGGCGGCCGGCGCGGTCGAGCCCTCGCGGTAACTGCCGACGATCGCCGCGACATACGCGCGATAGGGCGCCAGCGGCGGCTGCATGTCGCTCGCCAGCGCCGCTCGAGCCAGGCGCGCTTCGCTCTCGCGAACCTGGTCGGCCAGGTTCGCGGGCCCTTGGTCAAACGACAGGCTCGTGCATTCTGCCGCGAAGCAATCCAGCAGCACCATCGTCGCGCCGGCCTCGACTCCGCCGGGTTTGAGCAAGCTCTGCCATTGTTCGCTCGCCGCCCGCTCGGCCAGCACCAGCCGTTGCGGCGGCGCCTCGTGATCGATGGACGTCCACAGGCGCGCCTGCATCAATGTCGCGCGGGCCGCGAGCACTTCGGGTGGCGCCACGACGAAGCGTTCGGACAAACGGGCCATGGCCTGCAGGCCGACGTCCTGCTGTGCCGCATCGCTGCCCAGCGATGCGACGGCCTGCGGAATTGCCACGACCATCCGTCCCGCTTCTTCGGCATCCGCGGGAATCTGCTGGCCAGCGGCGAGCGATGCCAGCGTCTCGGCAGCGCCTTGGCCAGGCTGCGCCGGCAAACGCGCGGTGAGCACCAGGTACGCGCCGAGCGGCGGCAACCGTTCGGCCAACGTCGGCCCCAGATTGGCGCGAACGGCGCCCTTCCACGATGCCTCGGCGCCCGCGTCGCTCTTGGGCACCAGCGCGGCGAGCGTTTGATAGTCGTCCGCCGCAGGAGTTTCGCTGTTCCACAGCTCGGTGCGCAGCGCATCGATCGCCGCGGCGGCCAAGGCCACGGCGGCACGATATTCGCCGGCCCAGCGGTTGGCTTCAGCCGCCGGCGCCGTAGTCGCCTGCGCCAGTTGGCCGAGCGCCGCAGCGGCTTGTTCGCGCTGCAGCTTGGCCGTCGGGCCGGCTTTGACCGGCCATTGGGCCGCAGTCAGCAGTTCCAGCAGCTCGTATAGCGCCGCATGTGCCTGGCCTTCGCGTTTCAACTCGTCGGTCGTGGCCTCGTTCAACGCGTCGGCAATCGTGCTGCCGTGCGCGTCGAGGGCGGCCAGCTCTTTCTGAGCTTCGGTCCAGTTGGCTTCGCGCACCAGCAGTCGCGCGCCGGCCACCAGCCCGATGGCCCAGGCCGCAGGATCGTCGCTCGGCAGGCGCTGAACCTCGGCCAGCGTCGTTTTCGCCTCGGCTAGTTGGTCGCCGTCGAGCTGGCGATGAAACGTTGCCACCGCCGCGGCCCAATCGCTCTTCGGTGGTTCGGGCCCGGCAGGCGCAGGGACATTCGCCGCGGCGGCGGTACCTGGGGGCGTCTCGACGGAAGGTGGCGTCGCCGGTCCGCGGCGCAGAACGAACTGCCACGCGGCCACGCCCACGATGGCCACGACGGCCACCAGCGTCGCCACCCGACGCAGGAGCACGGCCGAGGTGCCCGCGCCGGTCGAGTGGGCGACGTCCGGCGCAACCATCGTCTCCTGCGACGGTGCGTCGATGCTGTCCACTCCGCCGGCTTCGATCGTGGCCTGCGTCTTTGCCGTGTCGATCTGGTCGGCTTGGGGCGAGACGGCGCTCGTCGCGGCGAGCGTCTCGACCTCGGTACCGCGCGGACGACCTTGGCCCGTCTGTATGCTGCCGGCCGGGCCGGTGATGACGGGCACTGAGCCACTGGTGCCGGCCGCAGGCACCGGCTCGCCGAAATTCGAATGCGACAAGTTCGACAAGGCGAAGCCCGCCGACGAACCGAGATACTCGCCGGCGAGCGCCGTCTCGACGGACTGAATGAACGTCACGCAGTTCGGAAACCGCTTGGTCGCATCGGGCGTCGTGGCGCGCTGCAAGACGTCGCTCAAGCGCGTCTGCTGCTCGGCGTTCAACCCTTCGGCAAGCTCGAGACCCTTGCGAAACCGCATCCGCCCGCCGACGTGGGCCATCATCACGGCCGTGCGATCGCGCAGTTCGTCTTTGCTCAACCCCAGCGGCAGACGGTCGGTCAGGCACTGAAATAAGGTGACGGCCAGGGCATATTGATCGGTGGCCGGCACCGGCCGGTCGGACCACAATTCCGGCGCCGCGTAGAACGGCGTCAGGAAGTTCGGCACACCCTCGGTCTTGTAGGTCATGCCCGTGGCGGCGTCCCAGCGGCGAGCAATGCCCAGATCGCCGATCAGTGCTTCTTCATGGTGTTTGAGAATGTTTTGCGGCTTGATGTCGCAATGCACCACCGCGTCGAGCGGGTTGCCGTCGATGTCCTTCGGGTCGTGCAGGTAGTCGAGGCCGCGGGCGGCGTCGCGCATGTAGCCCATCAGCTCGGGCAGCGGAATGCCGCGGCGCCCCTGATCGCGGTATTGCTTGAGCAAGTCGTGCAGCGAGTACTGCGCCAGCCGCATCGCCACGACGAGCGTGGGGGGCTTTTCGCGATCGAGTACGGTGCTGCCGTCGGCGCTCTGATAACGACCTTGCTTGATCGCGACCTTGTCGATCGAGTCGATATCGAGAATCGTGCCGTGCCAGTCCTTGATCCAGATGCCCTGGATGCCGCAGATGCGGCTGTGCGAAAGCCGTTTGACCAGTTGCAACGAACGGACTTCGCGATCGCCCACCTCGGGATACTCGCCGCCGAGCTGGACGATTTTCAGGGCGCATTGCACACCGGCCGACTTGGCGCGCCAGACCTCGCCGAAATTGCCGCGGCCCAGCAGGCGCTCGAGCACGTAGCCAGCGACCGGCTCGCTGCCTTCCCGATAGAGTCCTGCCGGATCGCCGGTCGGCCCGCTGGTCATGGGACGCACTCGCCCTGGCAGAGAGGGGTTGGCCGGACCGCGCACGGTCGCGGCCCCTTGCGACCAGCCGGCATGATCGCGTTTAAGTGGCGCCGGCTTACCCGGTTGCGCTACAACTGAAGTTTGAGTTTAACCGACCCATCGGTGCCGACAAGCAAGCCCGGCGGCGCTCGGGCCGCGCCACCCTGCCCGGGCTCCGGGGCGCACGCGGGCAAGGTATCCTTGCTTTATAATTGCGCCGTCTATCCGGCCCCCCGGGGGGCCGCCGACTTCAGGAGCACGCCATGCGCAACGTGTTGGGTTCGTTCGGCATTGTCTGGGCAATTGCCTGGAGCGGACCAACCAGCACGGCGGCGGACCTGCCCGAGCGGGTCGAATTCAATCGCGACGTGCGGCCGATCCTCTCCGACAATTGCTATTTTTGCCACGGTCCCGACAAGAACAAACGCCAGGCCGACCTGCGGCTCGACACGCGGGCCGGCCTGTTCGGTGAGAGCGACGTCCCCGGCTCGGTCGTGGCCGGCGACCCCAACGCCAGCGAGTTGTGGCGGCGAATGGTCTCGGCCGACCCGGACGAGCACATGCCCCCGGCCGAATCGGGCAAGCAGCCCAGCGAGCACGAACTGGCCATCGTGCGCCGGTGGATCGAGCAGGGGGCCGAGTGGGAGGGGCACTGGTCGTTTACGGCCATCAAGCGCCCCGCACCGCCCGAGACGGCCGGCGCGGTCGCGCCCATCGACGCCTTCATCGGCGAAGCGTTGCACGCGGCAGGGCTCAACCCGTCGCCGCCGGCGCCCGCACATGTCCTGGTGCGGCGGCTGGCGCTCGATTTAACCGGGCTGCCCCCTTCGATCGACCTGGTCGAAGGCTTCGCGGCCGATCCATCGGGCCCGGCCTACGAGCGGCTGGTCGATCAACTGCTGGCCTCGCCCGCCTTTGGCGAACGCATGGCCGTGTGGTGGCTCGACCTGGTCCGCTATGCCGACAGTGTGGGCTACCACGGCGATCAGCCGGTGAGCGTGTATGCCTTTCGCGAGTACATCATCAACGCCTTCAACGGCAACAAGCGGTTCGACCAGTTCACGATCGAACAATTGGCCGGCGACTTGCTGCCCGAGCCGACCTCCGAACAGCGCGTGGCGTCGGGCTACAACCGCCTGGGCATGATGAGCGCCGAAGGGGGAGTGCAGGACAAGGAATACCTGGCCAAGTACATCGCCGAGCGCGTGCGAAATCTTGGCGGCACCTGGTTGGGCCTGACGCTGGGCTGTGCCGAATGCCACAACCACAAGTTCGACCCGCTCGCGACGCGCGATTTCTATCGCTTCGAGGCCTTCTTCGCCGATCTCGAAGAACGGGGTCTCTACAGCGGCGCGAACGTCAACGGCGAATGGGGACCGCGGATGCAGGTGCCCTCACCCGAGCAGGCGCAGCGGCAAAGCGAATTGCAGGCGGCAATCGCAGCGACGCGCGCCGTGCTTGGCACCGAAACTCCCGAGCTCGCGGCGGCGCAAGCGGCCTGGGAAGCGGCGCAAATCGCCTGGACCGTGCTGCGGCCCACGAGCGTCGTCTCGGCCGGCGGCGCCGAATTGAAAGTGCTTGACGACGGCTCGATTCTCGCCGCGGGCAAGAATCCCGATCGCGATACCTACACGCTGAGCTTCGCCGAATTGCCGCAGGGCACGACGGCCCTGCGGCTCGAAACGCTGCCGCACGACTCGCTGCCGCAGCAGGGGCCCGGCCGCGCCGGCAACGGCAACTTCGTGCTCAGCGAGCTGACCCTGGCTGTCCAGCCGGCCTCGGGCGATGCACTCGGCCCAATCACGATCTCGCGCGCCGAGGCAGATCACGAGCAGACGAGCTTTGCCGAGGCAAATCCTTACGGCCGTTGGGCCGTGGCCGCCGCGATCGACGGCGACGCCAAAGGGCCCACCTGGGGTTGGGCCATCCTCGATCAGGCCGGCCGCGATCATCGGGCCGTATTCGAGCTGGCGGCCGACCTCGCGCTCGAGCCCGGCAATCATCTGCGGCTGACGTTGGCCCAGAATCTCGACAACCCGGGCCACAATCTCGGACGGTTCCGGGTTTCGGCCGCGACGGCGTCGCGGCCTGTGAGCGTCGCGGCCGCTTTGCCCGAGGCGATCGCCGCGATCCTGGCCGTGCCGGTCGACGCCCGCCAGGTTGAACAACGCCAGGCCTTGGCCGCGCATTTTCGCACGATCACGCCGCTGCTGGACGGCGAGCGCGCCAAGCTGGCCGAGTTCGAGCGCCAGCTTGCCGAACTCGACAAGCAGATTCCCACGACGCTTGTGGCCCGCGCGGTCGAGCCGCGGCTGATTCGGCTGTTACCGCGCGGCAATTGGATGGACGACAGCGGCGAGATCGTCGAACCGGGTTTCCCCGAGTTCCTCTCGGCCGGCGCGACGGCACCAGCGGCACCCGCCGGCGCACGCCTGACGCGCCTCGACCTGGCCCATTGGCTCGTGGCCCCCGAAAACCCGCTCGTGGCGCGCGTGCTCGCCAACCGCCTGTGGAAGATGTTCTTCGGCGCCGGCCTCTCGCGCAAACTCGACGATCTCGGCGCTCAGGGACAATGGCCGACCCATCCCGAGCTGCTCGATTATCTCGCCGGGCAACTGATCGACTCGGGCTGGGACCTCAAGCGGCTCGTCAAGCAAATCGTCCTGTCGGACACCTACCGGCAGTCGTCCGTCGAATCGCCCGAGCTGCGCGAGCGCGATCCGGATAATCGCCTGTGGGCCCGGCAGGGGCGGTTCCGGCTCGAGGCCGAGTTCGTTCGCGACGGCGCCTTGGCCGCCAGCGGGCTCTTGGTCACGCAGATCGGCGGGCCGAGCGTCAAGCCGTATCAGCCGCCGGGCTATTGGGCTTATTTGAATTTCCCACCCCGCGAATGGGAAAACGATCGCGGCCCGGCGCTGTATCGCCGCGGGTTGTACACGCACTGGCAGCGTCAATACCTGCATCCCAGCCTCGCGGCGTTCGATGGTCCCTGCCGCGAGGAGTGCACCGCCGACCGGCCGCTTTCGAACACGCCGCTGCAATCGCTCGTGTTGTTGAACGACCCCTCGTACGTCGAAGCGGCCCGGGCCTTGGCCGAGCGGATGCTGCACGCCAGCGCCGATCCGTTGGCGCGGCTCGATTGGGCGTTTCGGACGGTCGTTTCGCGACCGATCGATCCCACCGAGGCCGACGTGCTGTTGCGCCTCGTCGAGAAGCACCGTCAACAATATGCCGCCGATCGCGCGGCGGCCGACCAGTTGCTCGCCATCGGCGATCATCCCGCGCCGGCGGATCTCGATCGTGCCGAGCTGGCGGCTTGGACCAGCGCGGCGCGTGCCGTGTTGAACCTGCACGAAGCCATCACCAGGAACTGATCCCGTGGACTTTCCGTTCGCGTCGCCGCAGTTGCCGCCCTCCGTCGCCCGGCGGGCGTTCCTGTTCAACTCGGGCCTGAGCCTCGGTTCGATGGCGCTGGCCTCGCTGGCAGGCCGCCGTCCGCTGCGCGCGGCCGAAGCGCTCAACACCGGCGAGCGCCCCGGCGGGGCGCCCCTCGCCGGACTGGCGCCCGGTGGCGTCCTGCAGACGTTGCACCATCCGCCCAAGGCTCGCCGGGTGATCTGGCTCTACATGGCCGGCGGGATGAGCCACTTGGAGACGTTCGACCACAAGCCGAAGCTGGCCGAGCTGCACCGTCAGCCGATGCCCGAGTCGATCACCAAGGGCCAGCAGATCGCCCAGCTCCAGGGTCAGAAGCTGCTGTGCTTCGCGCCGCAATTTCCCTTCCAGCCGTTCGGCGCGTCGGGCCAGATGATGTGCGAGCTGTGGAAAGAGCTCGGCCCGCGCTGCGCCGACGACATGTGCATCATCCGGTCGTTGTCGACCGAGGCGATCAACCACGATCCTGCGCACACGTTCATGAACACCGGCTCGATGATCGCGGGCCGGCCGGCGATGGGCTCGTGGCTGCTCTACGGTCTCGGCGCCGACAGCCAGGACTTGCCCGGC
>JAIBBZ010000054.1 GCA_019694435.1 Pirellulales bacterium | reverse complement strand
TCGATCTGGCTGGGACCGCCCGTCAAGAAGATGAAGATCACATGCCGGGCCTGGCCCGCGCGCGGCGGCTGCCTTGGGGCGAGCGGGTTCGCGGCCCGCGACGGCTCGTCGCCCACGGCTTCGCGCGCGAGCAGCTCGCCGGCGGCCAGCGCGCCGAATCCCAGCGTCGCCTGGCAGAGGAACTCGCGCCGCGTGCGCGCTTGCGCTCGTCGTCCACACGGTCGATGGTTGGTGGGCATGGCCGTCAATCGATAAACAGGAATTCGTTCAGGTTGACCAGCGCCAGGCAGAAATCCATCAGGCCGGCCGCTTGTGCCGGCGGCAGTTGCGCCAGCTCGGCCGGCAACTCGCCAGCCGGCAGCGACGTGTCAGCATCGCGCAGCGGCGCTTCGAGCAGGCGCCAGGTTTCGCTGCGTTCTTCCTCGGAGGGCGCGCGTTGTACGGCCAGCCGCCAGCCCCGCTCGAGCCAGGCGGCCGGGTCGCTCGGGCCAGATTCGCGCACCAGCCGCGCGGCCAGTTGACACGACTGCTGCTGCGCGACCTGGTTGTTGAGCAGCCACAAGGCCTGCGGCGCCACGGTCGAGCAATCGCGGCCCGCGCAGCTTACGGCGTTCACCGGGGCGTCGAAGATATCGAACAGCGGAAAGCGGAAGCTGCGCCGCACGATCACGTAGAGTCCGCGGCGCACGTGCTGCTGCGGATCGGCGTTCACCACCCAGGCCGCCTTGTTGGTCAGCTCTTCGTTGACCAGGGGCGGCATCACGGGCTTGCCGCCCAGGGCCGGGTTCAGCGTTCCGGCCACGCTGTGCAGGGCGTCCCAAATTGCTTCACCTTCGAGCCGGCGACGGTTCATCCGCCACAGCAGCCGGTTGTCGGGATCGGTCGCCAGGTGCTGCGATGTGGCAAACGCGCTCGATTGCCGATATGTGCGCGAGAGCATGATCGCGCGGTGCAGCCGCTTGATGCTCCAGCCGCCGACGACAAAATCCCGGGCCAGCCAGTCGAGCAGGCCCGGATGGGAAGGGGGCTGGCCCATGTGGCCAAAATCGTTCGGCGTGCTCACCAGCCCGCGCCCGAAATGCCAGCCCCAGACCCGGTTCACGATGACCCGCGCGGTGAGCGGATGGTCGGGCCGGGTGAGCCACAGCGCGAGCTGCTTGCGCGTCTCCTGGCCGGGCTGCAAATCGACGGCCGCCCCGGTCGCCTGGGCAAGCGCCGCGGGCAGCCGCGGTGGGGCCACCTGTTTCGGCCGGGCCAGCTCGCCGCGGCCAAGCACGTGCACTTCCGGCACGAGCATCGTCCGTTCGTGCCCCAGCACCGTGACGGTGGGCACTTCCAACAACCCATCGAACGGCGTGCTGGGCGTCGAAGTCGCGCGTTCCGGAATCGCCAGCACGGCCGCGCTGATCGCGTCGCGCAGCTCCTGGCGGCGGCGCTCTTCGGCGGCGGTCGGTTGTCGCCCTGCCAGCGACTGCTCGAACAGCCGGTAGGCCCGCCGCGCCTCCTCGACCGCCAGGATCGTCGGGTAATGCTGTTTCTGATCGGCAATCTCCATGCCGTTGACGATCGGTGTCTGGATCACCTTACTGCCGGCGAACACGGCCTGCAGGCCGAAGTAGTCGGCCTGCGTGAACGGATCGAATTTGTGATCGTGGCAGCGGGCACACGCAAACGTCAGCCCCAGAAACGCCGCGGCCGTCGTGTCGACCCAATCGATCAGCCGCTCGTAGCGCAGCTTGGCCCCGTCCATGTTCGATTCGTGAATCTCGGGTCCCAGCGCGTAGAAGCCCGTGCCGACGAGCGCCTCGAGGTGACGGACCTTGGCCGGTGGCATGGCGTAAGCGCCTTCCAGCTCAAGGTTGTCGGGCCAGAGCTCGTCGCCGGCGATCTGCTCCTGCACGAAGCAGTCGTAAGGTTTGTCGTCGTTGAACGACTTGACGACGTAATCGCGATAGCGCCAGGCGTTCTTGAAATAGACGTCGGTTTCGAAGCCGCCGGTGTCGGCATACCGCGCCACGTCGAGCCAATGGCGGCCCCAGCGTTCGCCATACTGGGGCGAGGCCAGGAGTTCATCGATCAAGCGGGCAAAGGCCTGAGGGTCGGCGTCGGCCACGAACTGCTCGACGCGCTCCGGAGGCGGCGGCAGCCCGATCAGGTCGAAATAGGCGCGCCGGATCAGTTGCCGCTTGTCGGCCAGCGGCGCCGGCGCCAAGCCCTCGCGCGCTAGGCGCTCGAGCACGAACGCATCGATTGCATCCCGAACGGGAGATGTGTCCTCCGGCGACGCGGCCTCGGGCAGCTGCTGCTCCCGGGGCGGCTGAAAGGCCCAATGGTCGAGCCGCCTGGTCCAGGCTTGCCGCGCGGCGTCGTCGTTCGCGGTAAAGGTGCCGGTATCGAGCCAGCGCGCCAGGACTGCCAGCTCGTCGGGCGTCACCGCCGGCTGACCGTCGGGCGGCATCTCGCCCGCGGCGATTCGGGCATGCAACGGACTTTCGCGCGCGCTGCCCGGTACGATCGCCGGGCCCGACTCGCCGCCGCGCAATGCCGTGGCCGCGGTGCGCAGATCGAGGCTCGACTCGCGCTTGGACTCGCCGTGACAGGCCACGCAGCGGGCCTGCAAGATGGCCAGCGCCTGCCGTTCGAGTTCCTCCGGCGTGCGCTCTTGCGCCAGGGCCGAGCCGGACAGTACGGACAGCGTCGCCCAGCCGGCCATGACCCAGGCCGCCGCCGCGCCACCCATCGTTCTGCGCATGTGTAGGCGAAGCAACATAGCCGGCACTTAACGAGACTGAATCTCAATTGGGGTCGATCATAACGCGCGCCGCGGGGGCTTGCACACGGCCGCCCCTGGTGGCTGCCGCATCGACCATTTCCGCGCTTGCCGCTTGTCGACCGCGCGGGTTAAAAAATGCACACCAGCAAGCGATTCTCCGGCGGGCGCTCGGCGGCCTGTGCACATGAGCAACGATTCCACAGCGCAGAGGGGGCCGAGCCTCGAGCGCGTCTATTACTTGCTGGCCGCGTTCGATTTGCTCACCGTTTGCGTGAGCCTCTACGTCAATCAACGCGTGACGACGATCTACGCCGAAAGCGTACGCGAAAATCAGACCTGGGGAACGCTTCAGCGCCAGGCGGCCATGTTGTCGAGCCTGGCCGGGGAAATCGATCGACCCGGCAACGAGGTGTTTCATACGTTCGACCTGGTCGACGCCAAGACCCAACTGCGGCGAGCGGCACGCGAGTATCACGAGCAATCGACGGTCGTGGCCGACGCGCTGGCGCTTCGCCCGGCAAGCGAAACGCTGGCCATCACCACGCAATTGCGCACGGCCCACGAGGCCGTGGCCGAGATGGAGTCGGCGTCGTTCGCCATCTTCGAGGCCTTGAGCCTGGGGCGTACTTCCGCTGCCGGCGAACAGATGGCGCTGCTCGATCGCGCCTATTCCCGCGTCAATCACGCGATGTTCGAGATCGTCAGCAGCATTGGCAGCATCCAGAACGCGCATTTCGCCGACCAGATTTCCGAGGCGGAGCGTTTCGAGACGCTCGAACGCATGCTGGGGCTGGCGGTGCTCGTGATGATCGGCGGCGCGATCTACTACGGTCTGCAGATCACCCAGCGCTTCGAGGCGCAAGCCCGCGAGCGCGACGCCGCGGCCCTGGCCTTGGAGGCGGCCAACGACGAGCTTGAACGCCGCGTCGAAGAGCGGACCAAGGCCCTGACCCAGGCGAATGTCGATCTGCAGGAAGAAGTCGGCGAGCGCCTGCGTGCCGAAGAAGCGCTGCGCGAGTCGACCGCCGCCCGGCTGCAATTGGCCGATCAGCTTTCCAATGCCGAAGAGCGCGAGCGCCGCGCCGTGGCGCACGAGCTGCACGACGGCGTCGGCCAGATGCTCACGTCGCTGTCGTTCGGCCTGCAAGTGGCGGCGATGCAGGTGCGCGACGCCCTGCCCCAGCAGGCCGCGCAGCTCGACAACCTGCATCGGGTCGCCGCCACCACGCTCGAAGAGGTGCGCCGCCTGGTGCGCGGCTTGCGGCCGATCGTGCTCGACGAGCTGGGTCTGGCCGCGGCGCTCAAGCGGCTGGTGACCGACCTGGGCCGCGACAGCGGCATCGACGTCAAGCTCGACAACCAGCTCCCCGGCGGGCTGCGACTGCCGGAGCACGTCGAAACGGCCATTTACCGGCTGGTGCAAGAGGCGCTCAACAACACCCAGCGGCACGCCTCGGCCAAGCACGCCAGCGTCGAGCTCGGCGGCGAGGGAGAAATGATCCGAGTCTGTATCATGGACGACGGCCGCGGTTTCGATCCGGCGGTCCTTGCCAGGAATCAGGCCAACCACGTGGGCCTGGCCGGCATGCGTGAGCGCGCGGAACGCTTGCAGGGGCGTTTTCAACTTCAGACAGCGCCGGGGCGTGGCACTTTGATCGAGGTCGAGATTCCCAGTGGCATCAGCACTCCCGCCTAAAACTCGCGTCCTGATCGCCGACGATCACGCCATCCTGCGTGCCGGTTTACGGCTGTTGCTGGCGGCGCAGCCCGATATGGAGGTCGTCGGCGAAGCGGCCACGGGCGACGAGGCCGAACGCCTGGCGCGCGAACTCGTGCCCGACGTGATCACGCTCGACGTGACGATGCCGGGCGGATCGTTCGAGCACATCCTGCGCCGGCTGCACGCCGCGCAGCCGCAGGCACGCGTGGTCGTATTGACCATGCACGACGACTCGGCCTACGCCCGCCGCGCTATGGCCGCCGGGGCCGCGGCGTTCGTCGTCAAGCGGGCCGACAGCGCCGAGCTGCTAACCGCCATTCGCGAGGTCCGCGGCGGCGGCTCATACGTCGATCACGACTTGTTCATCGACGACGCCAATACGCCCTTCGAAGGGTCCACCGCGACGGGCACCTCGCCCGCGGCCAAGCTCAGCTTGCGCGAACGCGAGGTGCTGACGCTCTTGGCCCAGGGGCACACGAACCAGGAGATTGCCGAGCGCGTGTTCCTGAGCGTGAAGACGGTCGAGACCTACCGCGCGCGGATCGGCGAAAAGCTGGGGATCAAGACGCGCGCCGAAATGACGCGGTTTGCCCGCGAACACGGTTTGATCAAGGCGACGGACTCTTGAAGCCGGGGTTGGGCCGTGGAGTTTGTGCGGCCACGCCTTCGCGCCAGGCCGAAAGCCGGGCACGCAGCTCGGCCGCGCGCTGGGGCTGCGCGCCCGCCAGGTCGTGCTGCTCGGCCTCGTCTTCCGCCAGGTTGTAAAGCTCGGTCCGCTGATCCTCGAAGTATTCGATCAGCTTCCAATTTCCCTCGCGCACAGCACTGGCCGGAGTCGACGTGGGGTAGTAGTGCGGGTAGTGCCAGTACAGCGTCCGCTCAGGCAACTTGTCTGCCGCGGCCGTCAACAGCGGCGCCAGGCTCACGGCGTCGGCCTGTTGCGCTTCGTCCAGCTTCGCCGGGGTGTCCGTCAGGTCGAGCAGCGTGCGATAGAGATCGGCCGAAGCGACCGGCGTCGCGTCGCGCCCGGGAGCAATGCGCGCGGGCCAGCGCACGAGCAGCGGCACGCGAATCCCGCCTTCGTACAACGAGCCCTTGCCCGAGCGCAACGGGAAATTGTTCGTCACCGGTTGCTTGGGCTGTTTGGCGGGGGCATTGATGTAGCCGCCATTGTCCGAGCTGAACACGACGATCGTCCGCTCGCTGAGCCCCAACTCGTCCAGGCAGTCGAGCAGGCGACCGACGTTGTCGTCGAGGTTCTTGACCATCGCGGCGTAAGTCGCGTTGCGGTGGTGCAGCTCGGGACGGACCCGGCCTTGGAAATGTGCGACGTCGTCGGCCTTGGCCTGGATCGGTGTGTGCACGCCGTAGTGCCAGAGATTGAGGAAGAACGGGCGGTCCTTCGCACGGCGGATGATCTCGATCGCCTCGTCGGTCAGCCGATCGGCCAGGTACTCGCCCTCGTGCCCCCAAGGCAGTCCCGGCACATAGCGCCGCTCGCCGAAGCCCGGTCCGCGATAGGGAAAGAAATGCGTGGCCGGTGCGCCCCAGTGATTGCCGGCCAGGTGGATGTCGAAACCCTGCACCTCGGGAAAATGCGTCACGCTGCCCAGGTGCCATTTGCCGACGTGCGCGGTGACGTATCCGGCCCCGCCGAGCGCCTCGGCCAGCGTCACTTCGCGCAAGGGCAAATCGGCCTCAGGCTCCGGCGGCAGCAGGCGCCGGTCCCGCTCCTGATCCCCGATCGCCTCGCGCCAGATGGTCATGTGCAGGCGGGCCGGGTGTTTGCCGGTCATGATCGCGGCCCGCGTCGGTGTGCAAACCGGCGCGCTCGCGTAGGCACATGTGAACCATTTGCTCGCGGTTGCCAGCCGGTCGAGTCGCGGCGTTTCGTGCAGATCGGCGCCGCTGAAGCCCAGGTCGGCCCAGCCCAGGTCGTCGACCAGGATGAACACGATATTGGGCCGCACGTCCGGCTGGTCGGCCGCGCCCGCGTGTGGGGCGAGCGTCCAGACGGCTCCCATCACGATCCCGGACAGCCACCACCGCATGACACTTCGAGACATCACGAAATTCCTCGCGACGAGACAGCGCAGGTCCGTTTCGCTGCGAGCGTAAGAGCTGCGAGGCTCGCCGACAAGGCACCGGCCACGGGTCAGGGCTGGCAATTCATCGCGATCGGCCGGGCTGCTGGCGGGTCCCCCCGCGGGCAGCTAAAGTCGAGGGGCTTCCGGGGGCGGAACCGTGGGGGGAGTATTCTCCGAGTTGATGAGGCGAACACGCATGCGCGCGGTGAAGATCGGTCGTTGGTTGCTGACCGGAGGATGCCTGGCTTGCCTCGTCGCAGGGGCGCTGTCCCCGGCGGCGGGCGCGGAAAAGAACCTGCCTCCGCTGGAGGAGGTGCTCAAGCGTCAGCCCCGGCCGGCACGCGATCCGCTGCCGCCCAGCCGTTTGCCGCTCGAGGTGGTCGAAGGTGAACGGATTGCGCTGGTCGGTAACTCGACCGCCGAGCGGATGAACCTCTACGGTTACTTCGAGTCTCTGCTGCACAGCCGCTTTCCGCGGCGCGAGCTAGTCGTGCGCAACTTTGCCCGGCCGGCCGACGAAGTCGCCATCCGCCAACGCTCGAACGACTATACGCTGATCGACGATCCCGTGGCGGCGTTTGGCGCCGACACGATGTTCTGTTTCTTCGGCTGGAACGAGTCGTTTGCAGGTCCCGACGGCGTGGAGAAATTCAAGGCCGACTACGGCCGGTTTCTCGACGACTATGCGAAGGCCTACCCGCGCGACGACACGGGCGCCGCACCGCGCTTCGTGTTGATTTCGCCGGTGGCTTTCGAACCGCCGGGCGAGCGCCTGCTGCCCGACGGCCGCGCGCACAACGAACAGCTCAAGCTCTACGCCGACGCCGTCGGCCAGGTCGCGGCCGAGCGGGGACTGGCCTTTGTCGACCTCTACGCGCCGACCCTCGCACGCTTCACCGCCGAGCCAGGATTGCAGTACACGATCAACGGCATTCACCAGAACGAAGCCGGCGACCGGGAGATCGCGCTGTTGCTCGATCATGCCTTGTTCGGCGGTGCGCCGGCGGCCGATCTCGCGTCGGAGCAGTTTGCCCGGCTCCGGGCCGCAGTGAACGACAAGTCGTGGGTGCACCTGCAGGACTACCGCATGCTCAACGGCTGGTATGTCTACGGTGGCCGTCGCACCTGGGATAAAGAGACCTTTCCCCGCGAGTACGCCAAGATTCGCAATATGGCCGCTGTCCGCGACCGCTATGTCTGGTACATCGCCGAGGGCAAACCCGTGCCCGAGGTGCCCGACGACAGCCAGACGGGCGAGCTGTATTTGCCGACGACTCGCTTTGGCGAACCGGGCCAGAACTACTCCGAGGCCGAAGAGCTGCGCTATCTGACGCCCGACGAGCTGATCTCGTCGTGCACCGTACCCGACGGGTTCGAGATCAAGCTGTTCGCGGACGAACGGCGGTTTCCCGAGTTGGCCAAGCCCGTCCAGATGGCTTTCGACAGCCGCGGCCGGCTGTGGGTGTCGACGATGCCGACGTATCCGCAGTGGAAGCCGGGCGACCCGCGTCCGGCCGACAAGTTGGTGATTCTCGAAGACACCGACCGCGACGGGACGGCCGACAAGAGCACGATCTTTTACGACAAGCTGCACTGTCCCACGGGATTTGCCTTTTTCCGCGGCGGCGTGCTGGTGGTCGACCAGCCGCGGCTCAACTGGCTGCAAGACACCGACGGCGATGACCGCGCCGACGTGGTGGTTCACGGCCTGGACGGTTTCGCCACCGACGACACGCACCACACGATCGGCGCGTTCGAGTGGAATCACGGCAACCGGCTGCACATGGACGAAGGCGTCGCCGTGAGCACGGCCGTCGAAACGCCCTGGGGACCGTTCCGCAACTTCGGCACGCCCGGCGCCTATGTGCTCGACCCGCGCTCGCAGCGTCTTTCTCACTTTGTGACGCCGGGCTATGGCAACCCCTGGTGCTACATCTTCGACGAATGGGGGCAAGGCATCGTCGGCGACGGCACGACGGCCGTGCAGCACTGGGACACACCGTTGTCCGGCGCGCAATTCGGAGGCCGCGAGGGTCTCAAGCCCGTGTTCGACACGCAGGGCACCCGGCCGGTCGTCGGCAGCGAGTTTCTCGTTACCAGGCATTTCCCCGACGACGTGCAGCGGCAGTTTATCTATGGCTGCGTGATCAATCTCAACGGCATTCCCCGGTTCGAGATTCATGACGACGGCGCCGGTTTCGCCGGCTCGCGCGTCACGATCGATGGCAAACCCAGCGACCTGATTCGCTCGACCGACAAACACTTCCGCCCGGTCGATCCACAATTGGGGCCCGACGGCGCGCTCTGGTTCGGCGACTGGGCAAACGCCTTGATCGGACACATGCAGTACTCGCAGCGCGATCCCAACCGCGACCACCAGCGGGGGCGGATCTACCGCCTGGTCTACAAGGCCCGGCCGTTGCTGGAGCCGGTCACCCAGGCCGACAAGAGCATTCCGGAATTGCTCGAGCAATTCCGGGCGTATGAATGGCGCACGCGCAACCAGGTGCGGGTCGAGCTTCAGGCCCGACCCGAGGAGCAGGTGCTGGCCGCGGTTCGCGGTTGGGTGGCGGGCCTCGATTCTGCGGCCGACGATTACGATCGTCTCCGCTGCGAAGCGCTCTGGGTCCAAGAAGGCTTTCACCGGGTCGATCCCGAATTGCTCGAAGCCGTGCTGTCGGCCAAGCGGTTCGAGGCCCGGGCCGCGGCCGTGCGAATCGTCGCCGATCTGCGCGGCGAGGTTCCCGGCGCATTCGACACGCTGGCCCGCATGGCCCTCGACGAACATCCCCGAGTGCGGACCGAGGCTCTGCGCGGGCTGAGCTTTTACGCGACCCCCGAAGCGGTCGACGCGATCCTGGCCGCGACCGCCAAGCCGCTCGACTACTGGACGAAATACACGCTGCAACATGCCTTGGCGGCCAACGAGGCAGTCTGGCGCGAGGCGTTTCTCAAGGGCCGGCTCGCCGCCGACAACCCGGAGAACCAAGAGATGTTGGCCGGCCTGATCGCCAAGTCGAACAAAGGCGGCGCGGCGGTGCCCTACCTGCGCTTGCTGCTCGGTTCGGAGCGCCGCAGCGAAGAAGAGCGCAATAAGGCCATGCAGGCGCTGGCCGACATGCAGGGCGACGCCAATCATGGTCGCGAGGTGTTCATGCGCACCTGCACGGCCTGCCACAAGATTGGCGACCAGGGGCGTGAATTCGGTCCCGACCTGCCGACGACTGCCCCCAAGCGCACCCGGGTCAAGCTGATCGAATCGCTGATCGACCCGAATGCCGAGGTCGAGGCCAAGTATCTCTCGACCCAGATTGCGACCAACGACGGCGAGGTGATCCGAGGCTTGCTCGTCAGCGAATCGCCCAAGGAAGTCACGTTGTTCGACGGCAAGGATTCGCGCACCGTCGCGGTCGAAGACATCGACGTTCGCGAAACCCTCAAGCAGAGCAGCATGCCCGAGGGCCTGCCGGCCGGCATGGCGCCGAGCGAATTCCTCGACGTGATCGAGTATCTGGCCAGCTTCAAGTAGCCGGCCGCGCTGGTCGCGTGCCCGCTTACGCCTGCCGGCGTCGTCGCCGCGCCCAGGCCAAGCACGCGCCCACCGCTCCCGCGGCGCTCGCCAGCGCCTGGGTCGAAGGTTCCGGGACGGCGACGAGTTGGCTCGACTCGGCCCCGAACAGTTGGCTTGGGCCCGCCAACACCCGCGGATTGAATGGGCTGGTGAACGGGAACACAAAGCTCGATTGCGAGCGCAGGGTCACGGGATTGTCGGTCACCGACATGCGGCGCACCGGAGTGCCGTCGTCGAACTTACCCATATAAGTCTGCGCACTGGTACCGCCCCCGAGAGCCACGCTCTTCGCCGCCAGGCTGCCGGTAAAGGCGTAATCGGCCAATGCGTCGAGCGGTTTGTAGATGCCGTAATAATCCAAGGCATTGTTGGTCAACGAACCCGGCGTGAAGTGATCGGCCACGAGCGACTCGCCGCGGTGGCTGTCGGAGTAGACGGTCAGAAAGTCTTTCTCCGAGTTGGGGATGTTGATGTTCTTGAAGATATCGATGGCCATGCGGTGATCGTTGATCGTGTCGTCGGCATAGATCTCCATGATCATCTTGGTGTGCGCCGGAAACGAGCGTAGCTCCTGCGGCGACAGCCCGTACGTGTACCAGGGAGCCATCGAGTACAGGAAAGCTCCGTTGCTCCCCCAATGCTCGTTGACCAGGCCTTGCCGGGCCAGGGTGGGTACGGCGCCGCCGCCCAGCGAATGGCCGAAGAAGCCGACGCGCGTGGTATCGAGCCGATCGGCAAATCGCCGCACCGCTTCCTTGTATCCGGAAAACATCTGGGCATAGCGCAGGAGCTGATCGGAGCCCAGGTTGGTGTAGGGTGCGAACACGACGGCGTAACCGCGGCTGGCCTCGTGGCGCATCAACGCGTCGTAGCCCTCCAGTTCCTCCCCGTCGAAACCATGGGCGAAAAACAGCACGGGTACCCGGCCGCTGGAGCCGGTGGGCAAGTAGACCGTGACGTCCTGGCTCCGGTTGAGCGGGCTGACGAACGATTGCGTTTCGACCCCAAACGATCCGGCCGCGCCGTAGCCCGCCGAGGGCGGCATGATGGCGCCGTGCGCCATCGGGGAACCGCCCAGCGAAACGAGACCCAGCAACACCGGCAGCCAGGGCGAGGTGCGCCGCCGTAGCGACGGCCCATCGGGCAGGAAGGCGAAAGCTGACATCAAGGAACCGTTGTTGATTTGAACCCGGACCCGCGAATCGGAGCGCAAGCGCGAAGCTCGCCGCATCTCCCCGCCCGAAACCACGCATGCGCAAGGTCATGTGGTCAGGAGGAGAAAGAGGAAAGGGTCGCTGCCTGTCCCGACCGCCGGACCGAGACTCCTGTCGACCAGGCGGAACAGCAACCCTCTCCTGGGTTACAATCACGATTTGCGGGTGCCAGAGGACAAGCCCCGCGAAAAAACCCTGGAATTGATCCGGGCACGGTGCTGCGATCCCCCCGCTGGTCGTTGGTTGCCGCCGATGAAATCGCGTGGCTATACTCGAAATGGGGATGTATGCGGTCGAACGTTCGCGGCGGCTCATCCCTGCATTGCGAGAGGGGCGACGGCGTGTCGAGCGGATCAGTAACCCTCTGGTTTCGCGACCTCGAGCAAGGCGACGAAGACGCGGCGACCCGGCTGTGGGAACACTACGGGCCGCGGATCGTGCGCTTGGCCCGACAGCGAATGGCCGGCGTCGACTCGGCCCCGGCCGATGAAGAAGACGTCGTGCAAAGCGCCTTTTTCGATCTCTGCCAAGGCGCGCAGGCCGGCAAGTTTGCCTACGTCGCCGATCGCGAGGCACTTTGGCGACTGTTGATGTTGATCGTCGCGCGCAAGGCGGCCAACCGTTATCGTCACGATCGGCGGCAGAAGCGCCGCCCCACGGCGCAAGAACTTCCCGGCGAGTTGAGCGCCACGGTGGCGGTCAGTTCGAGCGCCGGAGGCGAGTTGCAAAGCCCGTTGCCGTCGCCCGACTTTGCGGCCGAAATGGCCGAGACGTTCCAGCGGCTGCTCGACGAATTGGGCGACCCGGTCTTGCAGCAGATCGCCTTGTTGAAGATGGAAGGCTACGAGCACACGGAAATCGCCGCCCGGCTGGGCTGTGTTCCGCGGACGATCGTGCGCAAGGTGCAACTGATTCGCCGGCTCTGGCAATCCACGACCGCATCATGAGCCTCGACACGCGCGGCGACCGGCTGTGCGATCAATTCGAGGCCGCCTGGAAGTCGGGCTCCAGGCCGCGGGTCGAAGACTTTCTGCCGCTCGGCGACGATCAGCGCGCGGCCCTGCTGCGGGAACTGGTCGCGCTCGATTGCGCCTACCGTCGCGGCGCGGGCGAGACGCCGCTGTTGGCCGAATACCTGGCGCGGTTTCCCGACGACCAGGTGGTGCTCGCGGATGGTTGGGACGAGCTTTGCGCAACGGTCGATCCGCGTCGTAGTGCCGACCGATCGAACCTTACGCCGCTGCGCGTCCGCTGTCCGCATTGCCGCGAGTCGCTCGACGTGGTGGTGGACCAATCGTTGCGCGACCTGGCTTGCCCCGCGTGCGCGAATCACTTCAATCTGCTGGGCGACGCGGCCGGGCCAGAACTGGCACCCGGCGCGATGATCGGTCATTTTCGGCTGGTGCGCCCGCTCGGTGCCGGGCGCTTTGGCCAGGTGTGGCTCGCGCACGATACGCAGCTCGACCGGCAGGTGGCGATCAAGGTTCCCCGGCGCGGGCTGCTCACCGGCGACGACGCCGAGAGGTTTCTGCGCGAGGCCCGCGCCGCCGCCCAATTACACCATCCGGGCATCGTCGGCGTGCACGAAGTGGGCCGCGATGGTGCCCAGGTTTACATCGTCAGCGACTATGTCGACGGGCCAACGCTGGCCGAGCGAATCGAGCAGCGTCCGCCGAGCGTCCGCGAGGGCGCGCACCTGGCCAGCCAATTGGCCGACGTGTTGCACGCCGCGCATCAGGCCGGCATCGTCCACCGCGACGTCAAGCCGTCGAACGTGCTGGTCGACGCGACGGGCGCGCCGCACGTGACCGACTTTGGTCTGGCGCAGCGCGACGCGGGCGAAGTGACCGTGACCGTCGAAGGTCAGGTATTCGGCACGCCGGCGTATATGTCGCCCGAGCAGGCCCGCGGCGCCGGCGGAACGGCCGATGCCCGTGCGGACGTCTACTCGATCGGCGTGGTGCTGTACCAGATGCTCACCGGATCGCTGCCCTTTCAGGGCAACGTACGGATGCAGTTGTACCAGGTGCTGCACGAGGAACCGCGGCCGCCCCGGCAGCTCAACGACCGCGTGCTCCGCGACCTGGAATGCATTTGCCTGAAGGCCATGGCCAAGGAGCCGCACTGGCGCTATGCCACGGCGCACGAGCTGGCCGAGGACCTGCGGCGCTTTCTGCGCGGAGAGCCCGTGCTGGCCCGACCCTCGGGTTGGGCGCGGCGCGCGCTGCTATGGGCCCGACGGCCGCGGCGCATCGTCGAGGCCGGCTGGACGATGCTCGTGGTCACCGCGCTGCAAACGATGCTCGCGCTCGTCGGCGTCGTGGCCTTTGCCGGTGGACTGACCACAGCGGGCGTGCGCCGCGACATCGCCTTGGGCATGTTGGCCGTGATCGCCGTATTTTACGTACCGTGTTTTGTCCTGGGGTTGCTGACGATTCGCGGGTCGCGGCCGGCGTTGTGGATCGGGGCCGGCTATCAGGTGCTCTCCGCCGCGATCGCCGTGCTGCACCTGGTGGGCGTGCTCAGCTTCTATAATGTGCTCGTCGGCCCCTCCGACCGGGGCGAATTGCTGCGCCATTGGGTGGCCTACTCGGCCATGGCCCTGATCGCGGCAGGTTATTATGGCGTGGCCATGATTGCCGACGTAGCGTCGCGCCAGGCGAGTCCGCGCGACCGCGGCGGCGCTGCATCAAGTTGAACATCACCCGAGAGGAGCTGTTTCGTGCTCGAGTTGCGTGGTTGGGGAGTGTGCTGTGTGTTGTTGCTGGGGAGCCTGCCGGGCTGGGCGCGTGCCGACGAGGAAGGCGAAATCGAGCCGGTGCCCTACCAGGTCATCGAAGACGTCGTCTACGGCAACAAGGATGGCCTGGGCCTGACGCTCGACGTGCTGACGCCCGAGCGAAACCCCAAGGGATTGGGCCTGGTCCTCGTCGCCAGCGGCAGTTGGCACTCGGACAAATCGAACGTCATGGCCGAGAACACCAAGCGCCGCACGGGCGAGCACTGGGTGCAAGGTCTGCTGCAAGGCGGCTACACGTTGTTCGTCGTCCGGCATGGCAGCGCCCCGCGCTATTTCGTGCCCGAGATGGTCGACGACATTCGCCGCAGCGTGCGGTTCGTGCGCCATCATGCGGCCCGGTATGGCGTTGCGCCCGATCGGCTGGCGATTACGAGCGGTTCGTCCGGCGGGCACTTGTCGCTGATGGTCGGGCTCACCGGCGACGACGGCCGCCCGGACGATCCCGACGAAATCGAGCGGGAAAGCAGCCGCACGCAGGCCATCGTCGCCTGGTTTCCGCCGACCGACCTGGTGAACTTCGGCCGCGACGAAGGCTACAAGACGATCGAAAAGCTGCGTCCGAAATTGTTCCAGGAGATGTTCGGCAAGATCGAAGACCTGCCGGCGCAGTTGCGGTCCATTTCGCCGATCGAGCAGATTTCGCCCGACGATCCTCCGGTGCTGTTGTTGCACGGCGACAAGGACCTGACGGTGCCCTTGCAGCAGTCGAAGGTGTTTGCGGAGAAATACGCCGCGGCCGGGCGCGAGGTGAAATTGATCGTGCATCCCGGCGGCGGGCACTCCTGGTGGCCCGGCATCATGCAGGACTATCCCGCGGTCTGGCAGTGGCTCGACGAGCATCTGCAGCCGGCACCGGCCAGCCCCTAGGCCCGCCGGACTTCTCAAGTTGCCGACCGCCGGCACCGCGCTACACGGTCTCCGGCACGATCCACGGCGAGCGATATTCGCGCTTCAGCAGGGCGTTGGCCCGGTCGTTGCCGACGCAGGTCTCCGTCTGGGGATCGACCACCAGCTTTTCGCCGCCGAGCCGCAAGCTGACGTTGGCCAACTGGCACAGCAGCGTGCTCTTGTGCCCTTTTTCAATATCGGCGCTGGGCAGCTCGCGGGAGCGGATCGACTGGCAGAAATTCTCCTTGTGCTCCGGGTCGGGGAAGGGCCCGTTGTCTTGGGCCACGACCTGTGGCTGACGTTTCTGTTGCCGGCCGTAGACCTGCCAGCCGCACCCGTGCCGGCCCAGGTACATGAGTCCTTCGCTGCCGTAGATCTCGATCCGTTCGGCGTTTTGCGGCCAGTAGGGGTACAGCTCCTGGCTGTTGCGCAATTCCATGTCGCTCTTGATCATGTAGGGCGTGTACAGCGTCAGCTCGAACGCCAGGATCAAGTGGTCGTATTCGAAGATCGCCGTCTGCGTGTCGGGCGTTTCGAGCGCACCGGGCTCGTCATACCGCCCGCCGATCGAGTAGACGCTTTTCGGGTAATCGCGGTCAATCATCCACCGTGCCAGGTCCATCTGGTGCACGCCGTCGTTGATGATGTCACCGCCCGAGTAGCGCCAGAAGTGGTTCCAGGCGTTGACGTAGTTGGCGTTGAAATTGAGCTGCGGCGCCGGGCCGCACCAGAGGTCATAGTCGAGCGTCGAGGGGACCGCCGAGTCGTCGACCGGCTGCACATTGGACCACGACTTTTGATTGAAGACCTTGACGTAGTGAATGCGCCCGAGCTTGCCCGAGTCGAGGTATTCCTTGGCGCTGTGGTTGTAAGGGGCGCTGCGGTTCTGCGTGCCGAGCTGCACGATGCGCTGGTATTTGCGCGCCGCTTCGACCATCTTGCGCCCTTCCCAGGGCGAATGGCTCGCGGGCTTTTCGACGTAGACGTCTTTGCCCGCCTGGCAGGCGAGGATCGTGCCGAGCGCGTGCCAATGGTCGGGCGTGGCCAGCACGACCGCGTCGACCGATTTGTCGTCGAGCACCCGGCGGAAGTCTTGTTCCTGCTTCGGCGCCCGGCCTTGTGCCGCCTCGACCGCCGCGGCGCGCGGGCCGAGCCATTGGGTGTCGCAATCGCAGACGTAGGCCACTTCGCAGTCGGGCCGCTTGGCGAAATCGGGCGCCAGCGCGCTGCCGCGTCCCCGCAGGCCGATCACGCCGAGCACGATCTTGTCATTGGCCGAAACGGCGCGTGCGGCCCGCGGCTGCCCGAGCGTGGCGCCGGCGGCAGTGGCAAGGGCCGCCCCGGTCGATGCTTGCAAGAACCCGCGACGCGAGATGCGACTCATGGCTGCGCTCTCCGAAAGGCGTTGGTGGCGTTGCCGACCCGTCGTGCGCTGCCCACTATGTGGCCGGCAGAAGCGCGCTGTCAAGCAAAGCACGCCCCTGGCCCGCGCCGGTGGGCCGCGCCGCTATTTCTTGCCCAGTCTGCGCTGAGCCTGGAAGAACTCGCTGAGCAACTGTCCGCAAGGGCCCGCGAGCACGTCGCCGGTGGCCTGGGTGCGATGATTCAGCCGCGGATCGCTGAGCATTTGGTAGAGCGAGTGCACGGCGCCGGCCTTCGGATCGCGGGCCCCGTACACGACCATCGGCAGTCGAGCCTGCAGGATGGCGCCGGCACACATGGGGCACGGCTCGAGCGTGACGTACAGCGTGCAGCCGTCGAGCCGCCAGGAGCCCAGGGCCTCGGCGGCCTGGGTGATGGCGATCATTTCGGCATGGGCCGTCGGATCGTGAAGTTGCTCGCGCTGATTGTGCGCCGCGGCAATCAGCCGCGCTTCCTGGACGATCACCGCTCCGACCGGAACCTCGTTCTCCACGAGCGCTGCGCGCGCTTCTTCGAGCGCCAACTGCATGAAATGTTCGTGGACGTTCAACTCCCCGATCCTTCAGCCCTTCACTTTTCTAGTCCTTCGCGCACTTTGATCGCCTGGGCGGCGGCAAAGGCCTCATCGTAGACCAGTTGATTCGACTTGGCCACGGCCTCGAGCCGCTTGAGCGACCGCTTGGTGCCGATCTGGCCCAGCACCTCGATGGCGTGTTCCTGCACAATGAAGCTCTGATGCACAAGCGCCTTCCAGACCGACTCCTCGGCCGCTGCGCCGCAACGTACCAAGGCCTCGGCCGCGCGTTCGGCCAGGTCGAACTTGGTGAGCATAAACGCGAGGGCGTCGTACGCATGTGCGCTGGGATACTGCGCCAGAAGGTTCGGTAGCTGCCGATCGAACGGCCGGTTGTCGACCAGGTATGCGAGTTCGATCAGCCGCTTCTCGGCATCGCGTCCGGCCAACTCGACCCAGGCTTCAAACGCCGCTTCAGCCGCCGCGTTGTCGGTCAGCATGAAGGCGTCCAGCGCCGCCAGGCGTTCGTCGCGCCGCTCGTTGCGCGGCGCGGTCCGCAAAAAATCGATCGCTTCGCGGTACTCGGTCTTCGCGCCGGCTTTCCGATTGGTCAACGCGGCCAGCGCGTCGTCGATCGAAGCGATCTTCGGCTTGGATGGTGCGGGCGCCGGCTCGCGCTCCTTCGGCGCGGGACTCGTCTCCGAAGCATGGGCGGGCGCCGGACGGCTGGCCTCGACTTGCGGCTGCGAGTCGCTCGCCGGGCCAAGAACCGATTCGTCTTGCACGCCGAGCCTGGCCAGCTCGGGCTTGACGTAGGTTTCCACCAACGGCTTCAACACGCTCGAGCTGCGCAGGCGCTGAAATTCCGCCACGTAGCGACTCACCGCTTCCTGGAGCTGCTTGCCGTAGGCCGCCCAGAGGGCCGTGCGCTCTTCGTTCGACAGATCGGACGGTTCGAGGTTCTTGCCGAACTCGACCAGTTGTTGCAAGGTGGCCGCGAACGCGGGCGCTTCGCGACGGACGGATGCCTCGTCGACCATGCGCCGCATGATCGTCACGGCACGACGGTTCAGGCGGATGACCGTGACCATCCTGTCCGCGCCCCGGGTCGAAACATTCGGGGGGTGCTCGGCGGGCAGCGGTAGAAAGCCCGCGTCGCTCGATTCGAGCGCCGGCGTTTGGCTGGTTTGCGTACCGGGGCGTTCGGGCAGGCCCAATTCCAGCCGCATCGTGCGATAGGCCCAACCGAACAGTTGCACGCTGCCGTACACGCCGAGCACCACGGCGATGCCGCCGATCGTCAGCCAGAGCAGCACCATCGAGAAATTTTTCACCAGCCGCTGCCGCCGCAGCGATTCGGCCTGGGTCAGCTTGGGCGAGGGCAACGCCTCGAGCAGTGGTGCGGGACCCTGGGGCTGTTTGAACAGCGCGTCGATACTTTGCGATTTCGGCTCGGCGTTGCTGGACGGTTGAGGCTTCGGCTCGCGTCCTGGGCCGCGGATGAGGTCGACGTCGATCAGCGAGACGCCGCTGACTCCTTCTCGTTGCTTATCGCGCTTCGGCGGGCGAGGAGGTTCGTCGAGCTCCGCGGGGATCAACAGCGTCGCGCCGCACTTCGGGCAACCGCCCGAGCGCCCGCGATACTTTTCCTTGACCTGGAACGTGGCGTCACACGCCGGGCATTGGACGGTGATCGACATGACGCGCCCCAAACAGCAGCGACGTCGACCGAGGAGAGCAGGCCCCGCGACGACGGCATCACGAGCGGCCAGCACCGACGGTCGCTGCGCACAAAGACCATTCGCTAGCGTAACAACCGCCTGCGCCGGCAGCAATTTTTCGTCCGCCGCGAGGGCGCGCCAGCGGGGTTTTCTTCGAGGAATTCCGCGTTTTTGCGTTCCGCGCGCAGGCCGTGCCGGCAGGTCGATTTCTCGCGGTGAACCGCCCTTGACCCTCGCGGGGCGAATCCCTATTCTCCCGCCCGCACGAGCCAAGAGGGCCGTGCATCGCGGCGACGCGGTCAGCAAGATCGTCTGCCGCCGCGACCCAAGGAACAAACACCGAGATCGAAGGCCGACTCGGACGACCCAGGGAAGGGACCTCAGCGCGAGCGCCGCCGACGAGCGGTGGTCTCTTTCCCGCGGTCCTGTCGAGCAGGGAACTTCGATCAGCGACCACGTGGGCGGGTCTGCACAGGGAAGGTGGATTGCCTTCCTGCGGACCACGAAGCCTCGCCGCCGACAAGGACGTCGGTGGTACGCTTCGTTTCGCCCGCACCCGATCGCTGCCGCGGCGGCGCGACTGCCGCGGACGTCCCGAACAACGTGCGACCAACCGGCGCCGGAGGGGAGGCCCACGCGAGTCCCCCCAGAAAGCGTCCAATCGCTCCCGGAAAAGGCTCGATGTCCTCCGCCCCCCTGGGACATGCCTTTCCGGGGGCTTTTTTTGCGCCTCGGGGCGAAATCTACCCCGGCTCCGCTAGCGCTGCGCCGCTTCCGGTTCGAGGAAGTGCTCGACCCCGTCGGCCTTGGCGATCACGATCACGCCCGAGTCGCTGATCGAGAATCCCCGGGCCCGGTCTTGTTCGAGGTCGTAACCGATCTCGATGCCCTGCGGAATGCTCACGCCCTTGTCGATGATCGCGCGGCGAATCTTGGCATGCCGGCCGATGTCGACCCCCTCGAAGACGATCGAGTCTTCGACCCGGGCATAGCTGTTGACGCGGACGTTGTTGCCCAGCAGCGAACGGATCACGTGG
>JAIBBZ010000053.1 GCA_019694435.1 Pirellulales bacterium | reverse complement strand
AACAGATCGTTTCGCAGCGACATGACCGCTTGAGCGTGATCGGCAGCCTGGCCGTCTCGCCGCGCCGACGGCAGGTGAAACTGCGTTTTCGCGTGCACGACCACAACGTCCGCACGGCCGACGTGGTGCGTTATCTCAACGCGCTGCATCGCGAGCACCGCGGTTCGATCATCATCGTGCTCGATCGACTCAACGTGCATCGCGCGGCCGTGAAAAAACTGCGGACTCGCGGCGCGAGCTGGCTGTCGGTCGAGTGGCTGCCGCCGTACGCGCCCGATCTGAACCCGGTCGAGGCCCTCTGGAGCCATGCCAAGTACACGGCGTTGGCGAACTTCGTGCCCGACGATGTCGAGCACCTCAACGACGCCGTGATCGAAGCCGTGGGCGACACGCATTTCAACCAGCCCTTGCTACGATCCTTCTCTCACGCAGCCCAGCTCAAGTTATGATCAGGCTCAACAGCGGCACAGGTGGGGGTAACCAGCATCGATTCTCTCAGTGACACTGGTACTGAAAGCGGGAGGGCGTCAGTTTCGGCACATTTTCGTTGACATTGCCCTTTCGCACGATACTCTCTTGCGCTGCGGGGTGGATTCATGGCGGAGGTGCCGCTAATGATCCGAATTCGAGAGTCTCACGGACGCGTTCGCGCGTAATTCCCGTTTTTCGGGATTTCTTCGACTCTCTCGCTCTCGTTCGGATGACGAAGCGTGCCGTGCTGCGCATCGATGTGTGGCGTGCGGCAACGGCTCTTCGTGAAGCAGTGACTTTGTTTTTTTGATCCTTTTATTAAGGCGCGGACTCGCCGTCGCGCAATTGCGCACATACAGCGCGCACAAGGAGTGACTAATGAACGTGAATCGTAGTGTCGTCCTGGCAGTTATCGTCCTCGCCTTCACCAGTTCTGCCTATGCTCAACTCGAAACGATCAGCCCGTTGACGATCAATCCGAGCCAGTCGGTCACCATGGTGTGGCCTAACCTCTTGCCGCCTGATCCTGACTATAAAGAATTGCAATTCATCGGCACCGCGACGACCGTCCCCGGCGCATTTGCCATTCTGCAGATCGATTTCGACTACATCGACAACAATGGCAACAATATCGTAGTCCCGGCACCGATCCCTCAGTTCACCGTCATTGGTGGCCAGGTGAATCCGATTGATACGCTTGTGTACACGATTCCCTTTTGCCCGCAGGTCGTCAGCCTGCATTTGACCAACGTGGCCAATGCTGCGAGCGTGCCACTGACCGTGTCGGGCACCTTCCGCCACGAATGCGTGCCCGTGCCCGAGCCCAGCGGCTTGGCGCTTGCGGTCCTGGGCGGCTTGGGGCTCTGCTGCTGGGGCCGCAAATACCGCCCTAAATGCCCGGCGTGATCAAACGCCGATCAACGCGGGGGACGAGAGTCGCTGCGCAACAGGCTCTCGTCCCCGGGGTGTAGTAGCCTGGCGTCGCGGCGTACGTGCGTGCCAGGTACTCAAGCAGCCTCGTTCGACACAGCGCCCCACGCGCCGGCGCGGCCGGGGGTAGCGCGGTCGCATCCGCCAGGTGGGCGACCGCGGTACCGCCGGTAACGGCATTTCATACAGCGGGGAGCCTCCGGCAAGCGTTCGATCGCTGTCGGCGACGATGCAGATCATGCGAGCGTCCTCAACTTGTTAGCTCGGCTCTCCCGGCACTGCCCCGGCTGCCGGGAGGCTCGAAACCGTCCGTGGTTCTAATCGCAGCGCCTCGTGCGCTGACTTGGTCGCCGGCGCGCCACCCAGCTCAACGACGCCAGGCCGATGCCCGCCAGCACGAACGTCGAGGGCTCAGGCGTGGCCACGATGTTTACGTTGTCGAGCATGGCGTCGAAACCGCCGCCGCCGACTTGCGGATCAGAGAGGTCGCGAAAGCGGAGCGTCGCCGAGCTGCCCGTGGCAAAAAACGCATACAGAAATGGCGAGTAGACGCTTGGCGAGTCGGTCGAGTTCGGGTCGCCGATGCCCGGGGTGCTATCGATCGCAAACTTGTGCAGCAAACGCGAGCCCGCGAAGCCCGCCCCGTCGAAGACTTCGACCTCCAGTCGGGCGACTTGCAGCGGCTGCGAGATCGCGTACTTGCCAAAGTCGAAGGTGAGTGCATACCGCGTGGTTGGCGTGGTGCTGAAGGTCTGCCAGAGATCGGCGTTCGACGGCAGGTTCGCGAAGCTGAAGGCCAGTGCCTTGTTGCCATCGGTCTCTCCCTGCCCGGTCGTGACGGCGAGATTGCCCGTGAACGACCACAGGTTGGGAACCTGAAATGGACCGGAAGCCGTGGTGTTCTCAAAGCTGCCATTGGCAATCACACTCGCAGCCGCCTGGTTCAACACCAGCGCTAGCAATCCCAAGCAAATTGCCCCCACCACACAAAAGCGATTCATGAGCGACTTCTTTCGTAGCAAGGTTGAAAAATGTGCGAATGCAGACCAACAGCGTGATTCAGGCAGCGCTGCGACGTCGCCGTCGGAGCGCAACGACTGCCAAGGAGCACGCGCCCAGCGAGGCCAAGACCAGCGAGCTCGGCTCGGGAATCGTGTGGAATGGCGTCACCACCTCGCGAATCCACACCTGGTAAGATGTCACCGAATTGCCGGTCGAGAACGGACCGCCGGTTAAGCCGTTGACGGGCGTCGAGGGGAGCACGCCGAGCATCGCGCCGCCGGGCGTGTACCAGGGTGCGCCGAAGGCGGTGACCGGTTGCCAAGGCTGACCGAAATTCGCCGCGAGGTTCGCCTCGGTGCCCGGCGTGTGGCCGAACAAGGTCGTCCAGGCACTGAACACCGGCATCGGGTCGTGGAACATGCCCGTATACTTGGCGTGAAACTTCGCCCCGCCGGCGAACGTGATCTCGTGCCGAATTTCGGCGAGCCCTGTGACGGCCAACGGGCTGAAATTGCGGGTATGGCCGAGCGAGGGCACCGGGGCCGCGCCCGTGTTGCTGACGATGTCGCTCGTGGGCGCTTCGCTGCCCGTCACACTGCTGATCGCCAGGCTCCAGCCGCCGCCGAGGACCACTTCATCGGCCCAGGCCTGAAACGGCGCGATCGGACCGGCCAGATCGGGATCCATCCAGTAGGTGCCCGTCGGCGAAGCTGGGTAATCGGTTTTGATCTGCTTCGCCGAAATCGCGGCGTTGGCCATGGTCAGGCCATCGAACGGCGCGGCGCATACCTTTGTCGCGATAGGACTCAAAATGAAACATACCAGACACACAATCTTCCGGGTCATTAGCGATTCTCCCTGCAAGAAATAGACTCGAGCTACAACAACCCGAGCAGATCAGACAGTGCGACGCTGGCGGCACTTGAGACCGACGGCGATCAGCGAGATCAGGCCGAAAGTGGCCAACGCGAACGAGCTTGGCTCAGGGACGGTTGCCACGCGGAACCCGACGAAATTGAACTCGAGCGTCGGGGATGCCACTACGGGATACGTGGACTCCAATTCCACACCGAAGGCGTATACAGATTTGAACGAGCCGCCCCGCCAGACCCGACTCGCGCCTAGCGCCAACGATTCGGTCCACTCCGAGACATTGCCACCTTGGTCGGACGTGCCGTAAAAACTCTCGCTTAGCGGGCCGGCGTTACCGACCGTCGTCACGTTGCCGTTCTGGCCGTTCCAATCTGCACCATTCTCGTAGTTCGCCACCTTGGCCCCCGGGTTGCTGATATTGCCCACGAGGTCGGCCGCGGCAATCGTGGGCAGGCTGTTACTTGCTGTCGGATAGCGCCAGTAATTGTCCACATCGCCCCCCTCCGCAAACGGCTGATAGTAGGCCGCCTTGTACCACTCGTTCTCGCTGGTCAGGAACCAAGTGGCGCCCAGGTTGCGGGCTATGCTCGCGCTGTTCGAGGGCGTGGGTGTGCCTCCCAGCAGTGTGTAGGCGCCGGCTTCGGTGTCGCCCGAGCCTTGGCCGTTGTGGAGCCAGTTGGCAAATCGAATCGAGTCGTACCAACTCACAAAATTCACCGGCTTGTAGGCCATGTTGGGCTTCGTAGTGTACGTGTAGCTACCGCTCGCGCCGCTGCGGGTGATCCCGCCGCGGGCATCGCTGCCCATATTCGTGTTGTAAAGGGCCAGCGGGTCGCTCTTGGCTTTCTCATTGAGAAAGGCGGCGTACTGGGTATTGGTGACTTCGGTGGTGCCAATACGGTAGGAGTAACTGACGCTGCCGCTGCCGGTCCAATCGGCGACATTGTTGAGATTGCCCACCGGCACGGTGTCGATCGTGATTGGCGTGGCCGACGCGGACTGCGGTCCCATGAGCATGGGCGCGATGAGAGCAAGCACCCGGAAAATGAATTGTAAGGTATTGCTGCGGATCATTAGCGTCCCTCCAGTTTGATGGCTTTTTGGCTTCGATTATCGATTGACAGTCGCGGCTCTCCCCGCCAAACAACGTCGCCCGGATGCCGAACCGGAGTGAGAGCCAGCATCCGAGGCGACGTCTTCACAGCGCGGATTCGTGGGGGCGGCTACGATCGTGGGCTGCGGTTCCTTGCAGCCACCACGAATGAGCGAGCAAATCCACGCTGTGCGGAACAGCGCGCGCACCGAGAAGTACCCACACCGTCGGTGCGGCTTCTAAGGTGAGCAATCGATGTCTGCGGTGTGTTCCCACCCCGCCTACTAGCTAGGGCGACATCACCAGCAAGGACTGGACGCCGCCGTCAAGAAAAAAACCAGAAAACACGCGCTTGATTCTGTGCGGCGGTTAGCCAAGATGTGCAACGCACCTCTGCAGCGATGCTTTCGCCCGCGCGCGATCGTGGGCGAGAGGTTCCACGTCCCGGCCCCGATCTCGCCCTAGTGAAATAGATCCTCGTGGCTAGTCGCGACGCCGCACCTCGACCCGATCACGAATCGCGCCAGCCCGAGGCTTGTCGTTGCGGTTCGGCAGATACGCTGCTCCAGCGGGCCCGCGCTGGCTCGCATTCGTCGCTGGGGCTGCTGTTTGAGACATTTCGCGACTATCTGTTGTGCATCGCGCGCGACGAGTTGGCCGATGACCTTCGTCCCAAGATTTCGGCCAGCGACCTGGTACAGCAGACCTTGCTCGAGGCCCATCAGGGATTCCGCCACTTTCAAGGGCAGTCGCCCGAGGAGGTCCAGGCATGGCTCCGCCGAGTGCTGCTGAACAACGTGCTCGACGCGACGAAACAGTTTCGACAGGCCGAGCGTCGGGCCGTGAATCGCGAGGTCTCGGTCGGGGCGGACGATTCGGCCCGCGCCGAGGCACTCGCGTTGATCGACCCGGGACCGTCGCCCAGCTGGCTGGCGGTGGCCGCCGAGGAGCGTCGGTCCTTGATGGCGGCGCTCGACGAATTGCCGGCGCATTACCGCACCGCGATTGTGCTCCGTAACTTGCAATTTCAGACGCACGAACAGGTGGCCAGCGAACTCGGGCTGAGCACCGATGCGGCGCGCAAGCTGTGGGGCCGAGCCATCGTCGCCTTGGCCAAACGGCTGGCCGGCGAAGTCGACACGACGAAGGATGATGAGCACAGCGCCCTCTAGCTTCGATCCGTTCGACGACGCTCGGCCTGATGAGGAAGCGGGACCGGATGAAGCGCTGTTGGCATGGATGGAGTCTACCCACCTGGCGCTGGCGCGCGGGGATCGACTAGGTGACGATCAGACCGACAGCGCGCCCTCAACCTCCGTCGGCCGCGCAACGCAGCGCTGCCTGCAACTGCTCGAACAAGTCCGCCGCAGCGGCGAAACACCCTTGCCAGGCAGTCAAAGGACAAAGGCCCGAACCGCAACAGAGCACGGCCGCACGTCGGACGGCAGCCAAGAACCCAATTGCATCGGACGATTTCGCATCCTTCGCGAACTCGGTCGCGGTGGACAGGGGATCGTGTTTCTGGCGATCGATCCCACGCTCGGACGCCAGGTCGCGCTCAAGGTGCCTCGGCCCGAGGCGTTGGTACTGCCCGAAATCCGCCGTCGATTCATCCGCGAGGCGCAGGCCACGGCACGGCTGACCCATCCCAATATCGTCGCCGTGCACGAGGCGGGTGAGGTAGGCACACTTTGTTACCTGGCCGCCGACTATTGCGACGGGCCGACACTGGCCGCCTGGCTCCGGGCACGCCCGCAGCCCGTCGCCCCGCGCGTGGCCGCTCGACTGATTGCCCAGCTGGTCGACGCGGTCGATTATGCCCATGCCCGTAACGTGATTCATCGCGACCTCAAGCCCGGCAACGTGCTGCTGCAGCGCCGCGGCGCGTCGGGGCAGGGACCCGACGAGTTAAGCAACTACGAACCGCGGCTGACCGATTTCGGCCTGGCCAAATTGTTCGAACAAGACGGCGACGAAACCGCCACGGGGACCATGCTCGGCACGATGGCCTATATGTCGCCCGAGCAAGCCGAAGGGCGCGTACATGAAATCGGGCCGGCTGCCGACATCTTCGCGCTCGGGACGATGCTCTACGAACTGCTCACCGGCCGCACGCCGCATCGCGGGGCGTCCGAAGCCGATACGCTGCGGCGGATCGTCAGCGAAGAGCCACTGGCCCCGCGCCGCTTGCAACCGCGAATCTCGCGCGACCTGGAAGCAATCTGTCTGAAGTGTTTGGAAAAGCAGCCCGAGCGGCGCTATCGTTCCGCTCAATACCTGCGCGAGGACTTGGAGCGATTCCTGCGGGACGAACCGACGCGGGCGCGCCCGTTGCGGCTGAGCGAGCGGCTGACCAAATGGGCCCGGCGGCGACCGGCCGTGGCGGCTCTGGCGATTGTCTCGTGCGTGGCCTTCTTCGCGCTGCTGGCCGCGGGAGCTTGGTACTCGATCCAAATGGCACGGCATGCACGCGAATTGGCCGCAGCGCTCGATACCGCGGAGGCGGGCCAGCGCGAAGCGGTCGAGCAGCGGAAGCGTGCCGAAGAGCAAACGGCCCTTGCTCGAAGCAGCCAGCTGCATACCCGGCGACTGCTGTACGCGGCCGACTTGCATCTGGCGCAACGAGCCTGGTTGAACAACGATCCCCAGCGGGCGCGCGAGCTCCTGACACAATACCTGCCCCAGCTGGGCGAAGCCGATTTGCGCGAATTTGCCTGGCGGTATCTCTGGGACAAATGCAACCGTCCCGTGAAGACCCTGCGTGGGCACCAAGGCAGCGTGTACGGCGTTGCATATGCGCCGGATGGGCACACCGTCGCCTCGGTGGGAGCCGATGCCGTGGTGCGAATCTGGGACGCGGCCAACGGAGACCTGCTCTGCGCCTTGACGGGTCATGAAGGTGAGATCAACAGCCTGGCGTTCTCTCCCGACGGTCAACTGTTGGCGACGGCCAGCGACGACGCGACGGTCTTCCTTTGGGACATCAAGGCTCAATCCCTACATCGAAAGCTGGACGAACCCAAGCACGGCGTATTCGGGTTGGCCTTTTCGCCGGACGGACGGCAGTTGGCCGCCTGTGGCAAAGACAAGGTGATTTATCTGTGGGATGTTGCGCAAGGCACGCTGCTCGCCACGCTGAGCGGCCATCGCGACTTTGTCCAGTCCGTCGCGTTTAGCCCAGACGGCGGCTCGCTGTTTTCAACGAGCGACGATCGCACTGCCCGGCAGTGGGACCTGGCCAACAAGGCTGAGATGCGGACGTGGGCGACCCAGCCGCGGCAGATTGCTGGACTGGCCGTTTCGCACGATGGTCGGCTGCTGGCCATCGCCGGTCGCCAAGGGGTCATCGAGCTTTACGATCTGCGAACCGGTGAGGAACTTTCACCGCTGGTGGGCCATACCGGCGCAGTGCATACGCTTACGTTCTCGCCGGGAGATCGATTGCTGGCTTCCGCAAGCGATGACGCTACCGTGCGAGTCTGGAACACGCACACGAGCACTGAACGCCTGATCTTTGCCGGCCACGGCGATCGCATCTGGTCGACGGCTTTCTCGCCCGACGGTCGCAGCATCGCCACGGCGAGCGCCGATGGCACCGTGAAGCTCAGCCAACTGGGCGAACCGTATGTCGCCTTGAACGAACTACCAATGCAGATTTGGGGAGTGGGGTTTACGACGGCTAGCCAAGCCATCTGGTGTGGTGGACCGGGAGAGCCGGGGCGAATCGTGATCCAGCCGATTTCTCAGGCCAACTGGACAACCATCATCACCGATCAAGACGACCAGAAACTACGGCACGTGCTTCAACAGCCCCGCGATGGCTCGTGGATTGCCCTGTTCGCGACGGGTGAGATGCGCCGGATCTGGATCGAAGGCAATTCCATCCAGCAGCAGGCCGTTGCCCATCACTTGAACGTTCACTCGGTCGCACTCTCGCCCGACGGACGATTCCTCGCGGCGGCAAACCAAGACATCCAAGTCTGGGACACGACCGATTGGAATCTCGTCGCCACCCTGAAGGGCCATTCCGCGGCTGTGCCAGCACTTAAGTTTTCTCCCACGAGCACCTTGCTGGCCAGCGGTGATGTACATGGGGTCATCAAGCTTTGGGAAGTCCCCTTCGACAAGCCGTGTGTAACCTTGCCGCCACAATCGCAGGACGTTCGCGCCTTATGCTTTTCGCCCGACGGCAAACGTCTGGCTTGGGTGGGACACGAACCGACGGTCACGCTCTGGGACCTCGTCGCGCAGCGCCAGCAGCTCGTGCTCGCCGGACACACCGCCCGCTTGACGGCGGTCGCCTGGTCGCCCGACGGTCGCACCGTCGCATCGTCCGGCGATGACAATGTCGTTCGGCTATGGGACCCAGACACGGGGCGGGAGCTCTTGGCGTTGCCAGGTCACACGCAGCGAGTCGACCATCTGGTGTTCTCGCCTGACGGCACCCATCTGCTAAGTTGCGTGGGCGGATCGAATACGGCATTCCTCTGGTGCGCACCTGCAGCCGTTGGCTCGCCGATACCCAAATCGGATGCAGACGCGATCGCTTGGCAGCACAAGATTTCCCCAGAGGATATCCCGGTAGAGCAGGACTCGACGAGATCAGGCGAGACGGCCAGGATCTTGCCGCCAGGTACCTGGCCGAGCTTGATGGATGTCGAGAAGCTGCTCGCCGCCCTGACCGGCTGGTCACGACGGCAGGGACGTCCGCTGGCGATTCCGACCTTCGACAACCGCGAGACGGACGAAGGCGTGCTCGTAGGGGCGATCTCGTTTCCCGGTGCGGTTTTCGATGAGCCGCCTGCAGATCAGGCCAGTGCATCGCGTCGGTTGGAGGACCAGTTTCGCGACGTCGAGGCCTATTGTCAGGCCATGGGGGAGTTCACTGGGTTTCCGAATTTCAATTTTCCCGGTTCACTCACCCGCTTGCCCAGCCAAGGACTCGAACGGCGGTTCGTTGGGGAGCAAGAACTAGGCCCTAGTGATTCGCCCACTGATCTGTTTCGCGAGATTCATCGCTGGGCCAAGCGTCAGGGTTTCGTGGGCGGGTATCCGTCGTTCCTTCAAAACGCTGCAGACGGGCAGCGTCGATTCGAGGCCGTCTTAGTCCCGCCTGCGATCGCTACGGAAATTTGGATTCCAGCCAGCGAGTTGCGTTAGTAGTTCGGTGCGCGAGACGTTTCCGGTTTGCCACCGATCATGGGCCGACCGATCACGAATCGGAAAACACGGTGACGGCGGTGACCCGCCCCCACGAACGATTCCAGGGTTTAAGTGAGAGCTGTCTGTGGTTGTTGTCTCTCAGCCGTGCCGCGGCGGCCACGCTTCGGGGGCCTCGAGTCCGCGTGCACACGTGCTGAAGTATGTGGCTGCAGCACGATCTCGCCCAGGGATGAATTCGCCAGCCAATCGTTTCGATCTTGTGCCCGCTACGCGATCAACTCGGCGACGGTATCGCCGTGCGGGATCAGGTGGATCGGCCGGTTGAAGCGGTCGGGGATCGTCAGCGCTCGGTAATCGAACCCGAGCAGGTGATACATCGTGGCCAGGATGTCCTTCGGATCGGTCGGCCGGCTGATGGGATAGCCGCCCTCGGCATCGGTGGCCCCGATGACCTGGCCGACACGAATGCCGGCGCCGAAGAATAATCCCCAGTAGGCCCCGGCCCAATGCTCGCGGCCGCCGCCCGGCCCGTTGCTCAGCGTGGGCGTGCGACCGTGCTCGCTGATTACCATCACGAGCGTGTCGTCGAGCAAGCCGCGCTCGTGCATGTCGTCGAGAAACGCGGGCAGGATCTGGTCGAACTTCGGCAGCAGGCCGTTCTTGAGCCGGGGATGGTGATTGTGATGCGTGTCCCAGGCGGCATTGTTGTCGGTCCAAGTGTCCCAAAAGACGGTGACGATCTTCACTCCCGCCTCGATTAGCCGGCGCGCGGTGAGTGCTGACTGGCCGAATAACGTGTAGCCGTACCGCTCGCGCGCGGCATCCGTTTCCTGGGTGACGTCCAAGGCGCGGGCCACGCTCGGCTGGGCGATCATCGCATCGGCGACTCGACGGTAGTGATCGAACGTTTCTGCCGACGGACCCCAGCGCCGAGATCCGGTCTCGATCGTCGCCAACAATTGCTGCCGGGCCTCGAAGCGCTTCGGTGACACATCAGGAGGCAACTCGGCGCCGTCGAAGTGGAAGGTGCTCTCAGGCGTAATGCCGTCCCAGGGATCGAAGCGCGTCAGAATCGGGGTCGAACCCTGGATCGAGGGCGAACCTACTTCGAGCGAACCTTCGCCGCGGAAAATCGGAATCACGGGGCTGTAGGAACGCCCCAGCCAGCCCGCGTGATGCTGCCAGCGGCCCGGCCCGGTCTTGGCGTTCAATGCCCAAGGGAGCACCATGTTCACCGGCACACCGGTTTCGAGCATGCTGATGCCGCGCTGCTTCCAGAGATACTCGAGCACCGAACCTATGTAGGGGTAGTGCCGCGGGTCGCTGCCGTTGCCTTCGAGCGCCGGTTCGGATTTCGAGAGGCCCGACAGTGCAACCGACACGGCGTGATTGTTCGACGTGTGGGTCATCGAACGAACCAGCGCACAGCGGTGCAGATTGCGAGCCACGTTGGGCAGATGTTCGCAAACCGCGATGCCCGGCATGCTGGAGGAGATCGGTTTGAACTCTCCGCGCCGCTCGACGGGGGCCCCGGGTTTGGGATCGAGCGTGTCCATCTGGCTCGGCGCACCGTAAAGGTAGAGCACGACGACCGACTTGGCGCGGCCAAATCCGGCCGTGGCCGGCCGCGATTCGCCTGACTGAGCCGGAATCGAACGGCCGGCAAGACCAGCCGCGCCGAGGGCCAAAAGTCCCTGGCCGCCTGCCTTGAGCAGATGCCGGCGGTTGAACTGCGACGAATCGACGATCTCGGACATCGGTGCCATCTCGTTCGATCCCGGGTAACCGACTTCCGCGGCCGGCGTTGAGCGGCATAGCGCCGCTGCTTGACGCGCGGGTGCAGTTATTGTTATGACAGTGCTCGAACAGTGCAAGTGCGCACGCGAACAAAGATGCTTAAGCCGCTATGAGCGAGGCACGATGAAGAAGTCCGAAACGGCGACCGCCGACAAGCTCGGCATTCGCGCTTACCAGGAAATCCGCGCGCAGATTCTCAGCGGTAAGCTCAAACCGGGGCAGCGTCTGTCGCTGCGCAGCGTCGCAGGCTCGCTGGGCGTGAGCATTGCCCCGGTGGGCGAGGCGTTTCGTGAATTGGCCCGCGACGGATTGTTGGAATCGGAGCCGGGCTGGGGGACGCGCGTCCGCCAGTTGACGGTCGAGTCGCTGCGGAGCCAGCATATTCTGCGGATGGCAGTGGAATGCGAGGCAGCACGCCGCTGCTGCGAGCATGCGACCGACGCGCAGTTGGCCGCGCTGGGCGCGCTGGCCGCGGAGCTCGACGAGCGGATCGATCGCGACTCGGCTCCAGAAGACGTTCACGGTCTCGATTCGCAGTTCCATCTCCGCGTTGCCGAGCTGTCGGGCGCGCCGAGCCTGGTCGAGACCTTGCAGGCCAATCAACTCGTGCGCATGTTGGCGCGTGGCAGTGTCTTGGCTTACCACCGCGAGAAGCCGACGCAGCAGCACGTGCTCCTGGCCAACGCAATCAAGGGGCGCGACCCGGACGACGCCGAACGGGCCATGCGAGAACACTGCGAACGCTCGATGCGGCTGCAGTTATCTGCCATGGTGCCGGGCTCCGGCGCGAGTTGAATTTCCACGGACATCATCCCCTTCAGGAGCGTCGCGAACGTGGACAAGCTCATCATCACGGTCACGTGCGATTCGACGATGGCCTATCCGAGCAATCCGCACAACCCGACTCCGAAGGGCTACGATGAAGTGGCCCGCGAGTATGTGCGGGCCGTTCATGCGGGGGCGAGCATCTGTCATCTGCACGGTCCCTACACGATCGACGAGACGATCCGGCCCGATGGAACTCGGCTCTCCGACCTCGATATTCCCGGCTGGGGGAAGCTCCAGCGCGACATCGTCGAGGGCTGTGGCCGGACGCGGCCGATCATTCAATTCGGCATCGCCAACGGCCGATTTCCCCAGCGCAAGGAGTTGATGCGGGAATACCGTCCGGAGATGATCTCGACCTGCTTCAACCCGCACGACGAGTGTTTCGACTATGAACCGGGCTGCGAGCCGGTCGAACTGTACGGGCTGCACAACCGGCCCGAGCTCGAGGAATACTGCCAGACGACCGCCGAGCTTGGCGTGAAGATCGAGGCAGAATGCTTTCACTATGGCGGCGTGTGGAACGCCCAGCGGATGGTCGCAAAGGGCCTGCTGAAGCCGCCGGTGTGGATTACGTTTTTTCTCGGTTGGCGCGGGGGCAGCTATACGCCGCCCACGGTCGAGGCGATGCTCTACAATCACCACCACTTGCCCGGCGGCTTCCTGTACAACACCAGCGTCATGGACCCCGAGCGGCAATGGCCCATTTTGGCGACGGCCATCATTCTCGGCGGCCACGTCCGTGTGGGCATGGAGGACAATCCGTTCTTGGCGCCCGGGGAATACGCGCGGAGCAACGCCGAGCTCGTGGAGAAGATCGTACGGATTGCTCGTGAGTTGGGTCGCGAGATCGCGTCGCCCGACGAGGCCAGGAAGATCATCTGGCCCGCGGCGGCGTAGGCCGTTCCCGCGAAGGCGGACAGACAGCATGTCGTTCAAGCTTGCCGACGTGGCGTGTGGAAGTCTGCGGGCATCGCGCCGCCGTTGGCTGCAATTCGGGCTCTTGGGCGCCTGGGCGGCGACTTGGAGACCGGCGGCCGAGGCGGCGACGGTCGTGCCGCCGCGCTTCGGGCGTGCCAAGCGCTGTATCCTGGTGTTCCTCAACGGCGGCCCGTCGCAGTTGGATACGTGGGACATGAAGCCCGCGGCCCCGGCGGAAATCCGCGGCGAGCTGCTGCCGATTGCGACCAGCGTGCCTGGGATCCAAGTCGCTGAGTTGTTCCCTCAACTCGCGCGGCACGTCGACAAGCTCAAGATCGTGCGCAGCGTGACCCACACGGCGTCGGTCCATACGACGGGCGTGTATACGATGCTCACCTGCTCGCATCACCCCACGCCGATGGTCGATCAAACCCGGGCCGCCCCGACGGATCATCCGCACCTGGGCAGCGTCGTCGCGCGGCATCGCGGCTGGCGCGGCGCCATGCCCCCGTTTTTCTGCCTGCCGATGTACTTCCAGGCGCCGCCGGTCGAAGGTATCTGGCCGGGCCAGAATGCCGGCTTCCTCGGGCGTCCATACGATCCGTTCGTCGTTACCGGCGACAAGGCGACGGCCCGGTTTACGGCGCCGGCCCTAGAGCTGCCGGGTGATTTGTCGCCGGCGCGCTTGCAGGGACGCCGCCAACTCTGGAACCGCCTCGACGAGCCGCCCGATCTTGATGCCCACCTGCCGATGGTCCCGGATACGCGGCCTGTTTGGGAGCAGGCGTTCGCGATGCTGGGCGACGCGAAGGTGGAGCAGGCCCTCGACCTGTCGCGCGAGCCCGAGAGCGTGCGCGCGCGTTACGGCGATCATTTATTTGGCCAGGGCTTGCTTTTGGCCCGCCGGCTGGTCGAGGCGAGCGAGTCGTTCGTGACCGTCAACTGGGTCGACCCGACCCCGGCCGGCCCAGGTGGCGGGGAATACGACTCGCATGGGCGGCTCTATTGGCACATGCGCAATCGCCTCGCGGCGCCGACCGACCAAGCGCTCTCGGCCTTGATCGCCGATCTCTGGGACCGTGGCCTGCACGAGGACACGCTGCTGATCGTGATGAGCGAGTTCGGCCGCTCGCCGCGGTTGAACGCCGATGCGGGCCGCGATCACTGGCCCGCCGCACAGTCGATACTCCTCGCCGGGGCGGGCGTGAGCGGTGGAGCGGTTCACGGCGCCACCGACCGGCACGCTGCACACCCTGTGTCCGACCCGATCACGCCACCTGATCTGGGGCAATCGATATTGCACCTCTTGGGTGTCCCGGCCGACCTGGAATTGCATGACCAGCAAAGGCGGCCGATGCCGGCCTCGCGGGGGCAAGTCGACGGTGCCCTGATTTCCTGACCCGTTGCTCCACACAGGATCGCTCATTCGTGGCCTGCATCAACGCCGTCAGCTTTCGCACTTATCCCGGCATCGAAGCGATCTGCCGGGCCGTACGCCAGGCAGGCTACGACGCGCTGGAGGTCTCGCGCCCGCATTTCTACGAGACACTTACGACACCCGAGACACGGGCAGCGCTGGCGCGCTATTGTGCGTCGTTGGGGCTGAGCCTGCGCGGCTTCGACTGCTGGGTCGAGGTCGAGCCGTTTACGGCGTTTGCCGAAACGGTGCGCGAGTTTGAGTGTGCGTGCGAATTCGCCGCCGCCTGCAAGCTGGGGCTGATCGTCAGCCACGATTCCTGGGCGCACACCAACGGCGAGCGCACGGCACACGCCGTCTGGGAAGCGAATGTACGGCTGTTTCGCGAAGTCGCCGAGCGCGCCGCGGCATCCGGTCTGGTCCTGGTCTTCGAACCGCACCCTGATACGTTGAGCATGGACGATGCGTGGTGCACGGAGTTCATCGACGCGATCGCCGAGCAATCGCCCGGGGCTCAGGTTGGCATCCTGTACGATACGTGCCACTACGGCGTAGGGCAGCCCGACACCTATCTTCGGGCGATCGAGCGGCTCGGACATCGCATCCGGCATGTGCATTTTGCCGACGGCGATCGCCGGACTTATGCCCTCCACCTGCCGGTCGGCGACGGGTGCCTGGATCTGGCAGCGGCGACGGCGACGCTCAAGCAAATCGGTTTTCGTGGCACGCTGACCTGCGACCTTTACAACTATCCGTTGCTCGAAGACGGCGCCGCGCGCAGCCTCGATTCCATTCGCCAGGTCGAGCAGCAACTGGGGCTGAGCCGATGATGGCCGCCGTATTGCGAGAGTTCGGCCAACCGCTGGAGATCACCGACTGGCCCGATCCCCGGCCCGGCCCCCGCGACGCGATCGTCCGCGTCATGGCCTGCGGCATCGACGGCACCGATCTGAAGTTGCTGGGCGGCTTTGGTTACACGCCCGAGCTGCCGTTCATCATGGGACACGAGCCGGCGGGGGTCGTCGAGGAGATCGGCTCAGAGGTCACCGAGGTTCGCTGCGGCGACCGCGTCGTGCCATACATTTTCATGATTCCGCCAGGGAGCCCCTGGTACGGTTCGCCGAGCGAGCAGCTATGCCCCGAGATGACGGGAGTGATCGGCGTGAAGAACGTGCCCGGCGGCTATGCCGAGCGGCTGCGGGTCCCCGCGGCGCAATTGACCCGGCTGCCCGATTCGATCGCCTGGGCCGACGCGGCCGTGCTGTGCGACGCGGGGCTCACGGCCTGGCATGCGGTGCGCCGGGCGCAGCTTGAATCCGGCGAAGCGGTGCTTGTCATCGGTGTCGGCGGCGTGGGGTCGTTCGTGGTGCAATTTGCCCGGCTGGCCGGCGCCGAGGTGATCGCCGTCGAGAAGCACGTCGCTAAGCTCGACTGGGCGCGGTCGCTCGGCGCGGAACGCGTGATCGACGGGTGCCAAGAGGACGTGCCCCAGTGCGCACGACAATTGGCGGGTGCCGGCGGGGTAGACTGCGTGTTGGACGTCGTCGGTAGCGCGGAGTCGATCGCCTGGGCGATCGAGTCGCTGCGTCCAGGCGGACGGCTGGTCTTGGTCGGCTACACCCCCGACGCTTATCCGCTTTCGCCCAAGCGGTTCGCACAAAATGAATGGCGCCTGATCGGATCGCGGGGAGGGACGCGGCGCGACCTCCAGGCCGTGGTCGATCAGGTCGCCGCCGGCCGAGTGCGATCGATCGTCACCCGGTCGCGCCGCCTGCTCGAGGTCAACGAGGCGCTTACCAGCCTGCGCGAGGGCCAGGTGCTGGGGCGAACGGTGCTGGAAGTTCATTCACCCGATACGACTCGATGACACCCAATCCAGTCAAACAATTGCTCCAGGGTGGACGCCCGGTCATCGGTAGCGAGATCTCCCGGTTCCGTGCGGCCGACATTTCGCGAATCTATGCGCGCGCGGGCTTCGATTTTGTCTTCATCGACATGGAACACACGTGTTTCAACCTGGAGACGGTGGCCGACATAATCGAAGCGGCGCGCGGTGCGGGAATCGTGCCGATCGTCCGCGTGCCCCAGGCGGAGTATGTACACGTCGCACGCGTGCTCGATTGCGGTGCCCAGGGGATTATCGTGCCGAGGGTCAATACGGTGGCGGAAGTCCAGCAGATTGTCAGTTGGACGCGCTATCCGCCGCTAGGCATCCGCGGCTATGCGAGCACTTCGGCCCAGACCGGTGGTCAGCCGATTGGGGCCGAGGCCTTTATCGAGGCCAATCACCGTTCGACGCTCGTGGTAATCCAGATCGAACGCCGCGAGGCCGTGGAGAATCTCTCCGCCATGCTGGCCGTCGACGGCGTCGACGTGGCCTGCTTGGGGTTGATGGATTTGTCGGTCGACTTGGGCATCCCGGGCCAGGTCGACCATCCATCGATGCTCGCGGCCGTGCAGCGCGTCGTCGACGTAGCTCGCGAGCACCGAGTTGCCTCCGGCGTGATTACCGCCTGTCGAGAAACGATTGCCCGCTGGGTAGGACAGGGGGTGCGATTCGTCTCCTATGCTACGGATGAGATCCTGCTCGAACGGGCGGCCCGAGCGACCGCGGCCGATCTGCGCGGGCTCGTTGCTCAGGAGCCGTCGAGTTGACTGCGCCTCAATCCACCAGCGAGCCATCGCAAACAGGCCAGCGCCCCCCGTCGAGCCTGAGCGGCCTGCTGGCAGCGGTCGGCCCCGGCATCGTCGTGACGGGGTCGGTGATTGGCTCGGGCGAGTTGATCAACACGCCCATCCAAGCGGCGCGATTCGGCTTCGTGTTGCTGTGGGCCGTGATGCTCTCCTGCGTGCTCAAGTATTTCTTGCAGGTCGAGATTGGGCGTCATGCCCTGGTCCACAACCGGACGCCCTTCGACGCGCTCAATGCCCTGCCCGGTCCCAAGTGGCGAGGTACGTCGTGGATCGGGCCGATCTTCGTCGCCGGATCGGTGCTGACCGCCGCCAGCCTGGTCGGAATCCTCCGCGCCTCGGCCGGGATGTTCCATGAATTGTGGCCGTTGCCGGTGGCCGCTGGCCGCTCGGTCGACCTCTGGTGCGGCATCGTGTTCGCCGCGGCATTCGCGCTGCTGTGGCGAGGAACCTATCAGCGCATCGAGATGATCGTGACCATCCTCGTCGGCGGATTCAGCCTGAGCGTCGTCGTGGGGCTGTTGTTGATCCAGGGGACCGAGTACCGCATCTCGCCCCGGGAACTGTTCTCCGGGTTGACCTTCTCTCTCGGCGAGCAGAACCGCGCAGGGGCCGCGATCGCCGTGGTCAGCCTGATGGGAGCGCTCGGCGCGACCGGAAACGAGCTGTTCATGTACCCCTATTGGATTCTCGAAAAAGGCTACGGCCACTCGCTGGGCTCGAAGGACGACCCGAACTGGGTCTCACGGGCCCGGGGGTGGATTCGCGTCTTGCAGCTCGATGTCGGCATCTGCACGCTTCTGGCGACGGTGACCACGCTCGGCTATTTCCTGATTAGTGCCGCCGTGTTCTTCGGCCGCCCTACACCGGCGGGCGACGATGTCATCACCAAGCTCTCGGCCATGTATACGAACACTTTTGGCCAGTGGTCCAGAAGCGTGTTTCTGCTCGGCGCGCTTTGCACGCTGCTCTCGACCTTGATCGTGGCCACCGCGGCGTTTGGTCGTATGTGGTGCGACATGTTCGTCAGCCTCGGCTGGCTGGCGCGCGACAACCAACGGGCCTGGAACCGCACGATCCGGGCGATTCAGGCGATCTACCTGGTGACTTGCCTGGCCATTGCGATTCTGGCCGGCAGAGAGCCTGCCAGCTTCGTCATCTTCGGGCAGTATGTCTCTGGCCTGTTCGGCACGCCGCTGCTGATGCTTGCAATCTGCGCAATGGCCTTTCGCACCGATCGTCGCGTGCGGATGGGGAGACTCGGCGCGATACTGCTCGTGGCATCGGTTGTCGTTTTCGCCGCCTGTGTGATCGGCAGCGTATTCTTGCAGTTCACGGGAGGGCGATAGCCGGACAACATCGCCGGCCGCAGCAGTCCATGCCCACCGTTCACGCTGAAACCCTGCTGCAACTCGCCGTGCGCGTACTCCGCGCAGCGGGGGCTACCGAGGTCGAAGCTGACATCGTCGGCCCTCACCTGGTCGAAGCCAATCTCGTCGGTCACGATTCGCACGGCGTCATGCGCGTCTTGCAATATGTGCAAGCGATCGAGCGCGGGGCGATCGAGCCAGGGGCCGAGGTAAGCGTCGTGAACGATTGGCCGACCGGCGCAGTGCTCGACGCGCGGGGCGTCTTTGGGCAGGTCGCCTGCCGGAGCGCCATGGAGCAGGCAATCGACAAGGCGCGCCCAGCCGGGCTGGCCGCACTGACGATCCGGCATGCGAACCACACCGGGCGTCTGGGGGCCTACGTCGCCCAGGCCGCCGCGGCAGGGATGATTGGCATGGCGATGGTCAATGGTGGCGGAGGCGGCCAGTGGGTGACTCCGTTCGGCGGTCGCGGGCGGCGACTGTCGACCAATCCAGTCGCCATCAGCGCGCCTTCCGCTGGTCCGTTCCCCATCGTGCTCGATATCAGCACGAGCGTTGCGCCCGAGGGCAAGGTGCGCGATTGCCTGCAGCGCAATCAGCCGGTCCCCGACGGTTGGCTGGTCGATCACGAGGGGCGACCCACGAACGATCCGCGCGAGTTGTACACCACACCGGGGGGCGCCCTGTTGCCGTTCGGCGGGTCGGCTGGGCACAAGGGGTTCGGCCTGGCCTTTCTGGTCGATGTGTTCGCCGGCGCGCTGTCGGCCGCCGGCTGCCCGAGGGCCGAAATCACGACGCAAGACCACGGTTCCGGCGTGTTCCTGCTGGTGATCGACATTGCCCGGTTCTCCCCGCTGACCGATTTCACGCACTGCGTCCACGAGCTGGCCGAGTACTGCAAGACGTCGCCGCCGGCGGTCGGATGCAGCGAGGTCCTCGTCCCTGGAGAGTTCGAATACCGGGCCCGGCAACAGCGCGAGCGTGCCGGCATCGCCGTGCCCGACGACGTGTGGCGCGATTTGGTTGCGCTGGCAAATCAACTCGGAGTCCCTAACGAAGAGGAGCGTTAAAACATGCTCAAGCGACACAGCCTGGTAGGGCCGGCATTATTCGGGGCTTCGTTGGCCGCAGTACTGGTCGTATGGGGGCCCGCAAGGCCGGCGCATCTGTCGGGCGCGGCCGGGGCCCACGAACCGGATCGCGCCGGGGAAACGCCGATCGGAACCCGCTGGTGGCCGTCGAAATGGGGCGCAGACGACCAGCGCGGCGCCGGCAACCTGTTGACCCCGGAGAAGGTCTTGCAGGCCACGCGGTTGATCAAGACTGGCAAGGCTTTTCAGCTCGGCCGCGTCTACGAACGCGACATGCCGACCTTTCCGCACCGCACCTTTCGCTTGACGATCCCGGCCTTTCGAGCCGCGCCGCGCGGCGACAACATGCAGGTGGGCCGCGACGAGTTTTTCGTCGGCGAAATCGGCCAGATGGGCACGCAGCTCGATGGGCTGGGACATGTCGGCGTGCGATTGCCAGAAGGCGACACCTGGTACAACGGGCTCACCTCGGCCGAGATCGAGGACGCCTACGGGCTCACGAAGCTCGGGATTGAAAACGCCGGGGTGTTCTTTACTCGCGGCGTATTGATCGACGTGGCGACCCATCGCCAATCGGATCGGCTGCCGGTCGGGTACGAGATATCGCTGGCTGATGTGCGGGGCGCCCTCGAGCGGCAAAAGGTGAGTATCGGCCGTGGCGACATCGTGCTCATCCGTACCGGGCACTCGAAGCTGTGGATCAAGGACAACGAGACTTACAACTCGGGCGAACCGGGTCTCGGCCTCGAGGC
>JAIBBZ010000052.1 GCA_019694435.1 Pirellulales bacterium | reverse complement strand
GCCGTAGAAGATTCCACCGGCGCGGCCGGGGTCTCTGGGGTCGCGGGTGCCGGAGTGGTTAGGGGCGTCGCCGGCGGCGTCGATTCGGGCTGCGCGGCCTCGCCAGCCGGCGCGGGGGGGGCCTCGACCATGGCGACCGCGCCGTCGAGCGACAGCTCGTTGGTTTGCAGCTTGCCTGCGAACAGTTCTTTCAATGTGGTTTCGACCTGATCGACATCGAGTTGCGACGTGTTGATCACGAAGAACTTGTCGGCCGAGCCTTCGTCTTCCAGCGACAGGTTAGTCACCACGGCGTCGGGCAGTTTGTCTTCGACCTTAGCCACGGCCGTTCGCAGCTCGTCGATCCGCTGCGGTTCGCGGAATTCGATCTGCACGCTGGTCCCGCCCGTGAAGTCGATGTCGAGCATGTTCGAACCGCGATAAGCCACGGCGGCCAGGCCGATCGCGATGATGGCCACCGAACCGGCCAGAGCCCAACGGGCCATGCCCATGAAATCGACGTTGGTCTTGTCGAGCAGCCGGCCCATCGAGAGCTGGCTGATCCAGCGTTGCCGTTCGCAAACGTCGAAGATGATGCGGGCCACGAACACGGCCGTGTAGAGGTTCATCACCAGGCCGATGATCAAGGCCACGGCGAACCCCTTGATCTGGTCGGTGCCGATCACGTAGAGCACGACGGCCGAGATCAGCGTGGTCAAGTTCGAGTCGATGATCGTCGTCGTGGCGCGGTCGAACCCGTTGCGAATGGCCATCCGCAGCGAAGCACCGCGGTCTTTTTCCTCGCGGATGCGTTCGAAAATCAACACGTTGGCGTCGACCGACATACCCACGCCCAGCACCAGCCCCGCGATGCCGGCCAGGGTCAGCGCCGCGTTGAGCATGATCATGGCCGCCACGACCAGCAGCAGGTTGAGTACCAGGGTGAACGTGGCCACGAGGCCCGAAAAGCGGTAGTAGACGCTCACCAGCAAGAACACGGCCAGCAGCGAGATGCTCATCGCGACCCAGCCCTTCTGGACCGTGTCGGCGCCGATCGTGGGCCCGGTGAACAGGCTGCTGATGGGCTCCTTGCGCAAGGCGGTGGGCAAGGCGCCGGCGTTCAACACGGCGCAGAGGTCTTCGACGGCCTTGTCGTCCATGCTGCCGCCGGAGATTTGTCCCTGGTCCGAGATGGCCTCTTCGATGTTGGGGGCCGAGAACAATTGGCCATCGAGAATGATGCCCAATTGGCGCTGGAAGTTGCCGACCTGGTCGGGCAGATTGTCGCTCGTCAACCGGTGGAAGTAGTAGGCGCCTTCGGTGTTGAAGGTGAAGTGCACCGCAGGCTGAGCCCGGTCGTTCACCCCTGGGCGGGCGCTGGTCAGGAACCGGCCTGTTACGCTGTAGGGGTCGATCGCGACGAGGATTTCGGTCTGCTGGCGGCGATTGACGCGCGTGGCGAAGTTGGGATTCGCCGCATACACCGCGGCGTCTTCCGGATGCCGCAGCGGAACCCAGCGGGCCTGCACGGTCCCGGTGCCGCTGCGCACTTCCCGAACGTCGAGCGGCAGCCGCAGGGCCTCTTCCTGCAGGCGCTCGTGATCGCGGCGGTTCGCCAGGATGCGGAATTCGAGCGTGCCGATGTTGCTGATCTTGTTCTTAACGCGCTGCAGCTCTTCGGCGTCGGCGCGGGGAATGATGATCTCGACTTTGCCTTCGCCGTACTGGCGAATAACGATTTCCTTCAGGCCGTCGGGGTTGATGCGCATGGAGATGGCCGAGATCAGCTTGTCCATGTCGACGTTGCCGGCCTCGTCGTCCGATGCATCCGGATTCTTCGCGTTGTCTGCGCCGGTCTTCTCCTTCAACTGCTCGCGATCGACCTCGTAGACCAGGTTGAAGCCGCCGGCCAGATCGGGGCCAAATTGCGGCGGCCAGCCGCGTAGCGGCACCACCACGGCCAAGGCCAACGTGAACAGCGCCAGCGAAATCTTCCAGCCGTATTCCGTCATCCGCAGCGTGCGGGCCAGGTAGTACCCCAGCGCCGGCGGCACGATCAACAGCGCCAGCGCGATTCCGAGATTGACAACCCAGTCTTGCATGATCGTCGCTTCCTTGTCCGAGATGCGCCGCGGCTCGGCGAGCCGCATGGCGCTCTACCGGCGTTAGGTCTTCTCCGTCGTGGCGTCGCCCGATTCGTCGCCCAGCTTACGGGCGATCGACTGCAGCGTGACGCGGACGCGGGTATTATTGGTTTCGTCCACCTTGAGCGTGACTTCGTCGGCCTCGGGCCGGACGTTGGTCACGACGCCATACAGGCCGCCGGCGGTGACCACGCGGTCGTTCTTCTTCAGGTTGGCCAGCATCGTCGTGCGCGCGTCCTGATCGCGCCGCTGAGGCCGCAAGATCATGAAGTAAAACAGCAACACGACCATCACCAGCATGGGAAGCATGCTGAGGATGCCTGATCCGACCTGCTGCTGCGGAGCGTTCTCGGCCAACAGCACTAGAGACAGCGATTGCCAGTTCACGGGACGAACGACTCGACGGCGGATCGCTCGGGCACGCCTGCCAGCGCGACCGGCCTGATTTTAGGTATGCAACCCGACCTGCCCAGGGTGCACGGCGGGCGCCAACCGACCCCCTCGGCCGGCAGCCAAAGATGGTAAGCATATGGCTTTGCGCTCGCAGCCACAAGGGCAGCAGCCGGCGTGAAAACCGCGACTGCATCCGGCTCGCGAAGGCCCCCTGCGCCGGGCCTTGTTCACCGCTCGGCAAGCCGGGGGCTAGGTCGCCGTCGAGTGCTTGGGCGAATCGTCGGCAGCCGACGACGCGCTCCAGCCGCGGAGCGTCGCGGCCATGAATTCGCCGTAGGTACCCGCGGCAATCGCCGCTCGGGCCGCAGCCATCAAGCGCTGGTAGTAGGTCAGATTGTGGATCGACAGCAGGATGGGCCCCAACATCTCGTCGGCCATGAACAGGTGCCGTAAATAAGCTCGGCTGTGACGGCAGGCAGGGCAGGGGCAGTCGTCCTCCAGCGGGCGCGCGTCGTCCTGGTGCACCAGGTTGCGCATCCGCAGGGTGCCCGACGCGGTGAATGCCAGCGCGTTGCGCCCGTTGCGCGTCGGCATCACGCAATCGAACATATCGACGCCGCGGGCCACGGCCTCGAGCAGGTCGATGGGCCGCCCCACGCCCATCAAGTAGCGGGGTCGGTCCGCCGGCAGCGCCGGTACCGTGGCATCGATCGCAGCGTACATCTCCGCGGGCGTTTCACCGACGCTCAACCCACCGATCGCATAGCCGGGAAACTCGAGGGCCACGAGGCGCTCGGCGCAGCGTTGGCGCAACGCCGGATCGAGCCCGCCTTGCACGATGGCAAACTGCAGTTGGTCGGCGCGGCGATGTGCTGCCTGGGCGCGGGCCGCCCAGCGAATCGTGCGCTCGACGGCTTCGGCCAACCGCTCATGGGGAGCCGGCAGTCCCACCACGTCGTCGAGCACCATCGCCACGTCGCTCCCGAGCGCCGCCTGGATTTCGACAGCGCGCTCGGGCGACATCTCCAGCGTGCGGCCGTCGATGTGCGAGCGAAAGACGGCCCCGGTCTCGCGCACCTTGGTCATCTGAGCCAGGCTGAACAACTGAAACCCGCCGCTGTCGGTGAGGATCGGCCCCGTCCAGCCGGTGAAGCCGTGCAGCCCGCCGAGCCGCGCGACGAGCGATTCGCCCGGGCGCAAGGCCAGGTGATAGGTGTTGGCCAGAATCATTTCGGCGCCCGTGGCCCGCAATTGATCGAGCGTCACACCTTTGACGGTGCCCTGCGTGCCGACGGGCATGAATGCAGGCGTCTCGACCGGTCCATGCGCCGTGACCAGAGTACCCCGGCGCGCAGCCGTCTTGCGGTCGGTGGTATGCAGAGTGAAAGGCGAATTCGACACGGCGTGCGCGAGATCGGGGTCGGTTAACTGGCGGCGGCAACCGGCATCGTGCCGGCGCTGCTGGCGAAGGCGCTGCCGCGAGTATAGGTGCAACCTCCCTGGGGAAACACCGCCACCGTGGCGCGCGGGCCGACCTTGCGTAAGGCCTCGGCGACCATAGCATCGGGATCGCGGTATTGGCGCAAGATTCCCAGTTTGCGGCCGACGTCCGGCTCGAGTTGCTCGCTGTAGACGTAAATCTCGTTGCGATGCAGCGTTTGCAGGGCGAAGTGGGACAGAAACTTCTGCTCGACCGGATCGCCGCGCCGCACGAGGTTGACGAAGTTCATGATCCGTTTCGACCCGAGCACGCCGGTCACCAGCTTCAGCGCGCCATAGGGCAACGTCCGCGACGGAACTTCGACGTCGCCGCGGCCTTCGTCACACCGTAAGAACCCCAGCACCACGCCGCCGCGCCGCGCTGCAAACGACGTGTTCCCGATGCACTTCATGCTCTGCCGCAGGTCGATATCGAATGGCGCCGAGTTGGCGATCACCACGTCGACCGGCTGCGGCACCTGCACCTCGGCATGTTCGCGCACATAGGCCACGCCCGCGCGTAGCGCGCCACGGGGACAACCGCAGAAGAAGCGTACGACCCGTTTGTCGGCCCGCAGCGCCGCATTCACGACGAACACTTCGCGGCCGAGCATCGAGGCGGCCTCTTCGATATCGAGGCGCATCGGTGAATCGTCGGGCAGCACGCCGACATAGTTGAAGCTGCCGCCGCCGGTGCCTTGCAGATGATTGTGGCCGATCGTCTCTGCGCCCGCGCAGCCGGGCAGCAGCATCTTGTAGCCGCCAGAAAAGCCCAGGAGCAGGTGCGGTTCGATCGCCCCCAGGGGCACGATCAGATCGAACTCGGTCAGCAGCCGGTTGAACCACACGGGGGTGCCGCGCCGCGTCGTGCCCAGGTGCACCAACTGCGCCGGCTCGAAAGCGTTGTGATTGTGCCAGCAATACCGCGCGAGCAGGTCGCGGCCGAATTTCGCCTCGGCCTCGGCCTGGGTCATCGGGCGGTGCACGCCCAGCGCGAACAGAATCTCCAGGTCGCCCGCGGCTACGCCGGCCGCGTGCAAGGCCTCGCAAACCGCCGGGGCAAAATCGGCCACCGGCGTCGGGCGGCTGACGTCGTCGGGCACGAGCAACACGCGCTTGCCGCGCAGATCGCGCCCCGACCAGGGAGCCGCGCCGACCGGCGCTTGCAGCGCTTCGCGGCACGCCACCAGCGGGTCGGCGGCGGCCGCCATCTCGCGCGGCTCGAAACGACCCACCACTTGCCACGAGGCCGGCAAGCGTACCTCAAGTTGACCGTCGCCCCAAGGCAGTGAAATCGACTGCTGCGTGGCCAGGCTCATCGCGATTTTTCCCGCAGTTGCTGAGGCGCTCTTGCCGAGGCACTCTTGCCGAGGCACTGTCGACGAGCCCGAGCCTATTCCGCCCCGTAGGCGAGCTGCGTCTTGGTGCGCGCGTCGGCCAGGCACCAATCGAGACGTTGGATGTAGCGATAGAATCGCCAGGCTGATTCCGCCGCCTTGGTCGTGAGTTCCTCGTCCTCCAGGTCATAGTGGAACGAGAACTCGACGGCCAGCATCCGGCCGAGCGGGCCGTTCGTCCAGATGATCAGTGCCACCTCGGCTGTGGTCTTGTGAAACGTGCATGTCGGGCCCTTGAACACCCGTTCGTGGATGGCGAGCACATTCACGGGTTGCAATGCGAGCTTGCCCGGACAGGTCTCGCCATCGCGTTTGAGCTTGGCCAGCAGCGGAAACCAGGCGGCGGCCGCGGCCAGATCCTCGGGCGCCTGGTTCGGGCCCTGGATCGTCGCCGAATGCGAGAATCGCGAGGCAAACGGCGGCGCGATGTCTTCTTCGAACTTCAGGTCCCTGAGGTCTTCCTGAAACTTGTCGGCCGGCGCGATCTTGGTGCCGGCCGAAACGTAGCGATCCGGCGTGCGGCATTTCAGCGTGTATTCGGTCCGCTGTTTGTCGAGCCGGACGCGGCGGCGAAACACCAGATCGTTGAGCGCGATCGCGCGGTCGCTCGTGTCGAGAAACTCGATCGTTCGTTCGCTGGCGTCGGAGTCGAATCCGCCGCCCCAGGAGAACTGCTTCACGCTTTTCGCCGCATCGGCCAGATTCCGGGCCAATTCGGCCGCGGCCGGCCGTGGCTCGCCGAACAAACGCCCGTCGAGCATGCATTTGTACTCGCGGCTTTGCAGCGCTCGCGCCGGCATGGAACTGCCCCCTTCACGCAATCTGGCAAGTGCGGCGCGCCCCGCGAGCGCTACTCGCCGCGGAGACGGAGATTGTGCGAGGTCAGCTTTTCGCGGACCTCGTTCAAGCTGGTCACGCCGAAGTTCTTGCATTCGAGCAACTCGTCGCCCGTGTGCCGGACCAACTCGCCGATCGTGCTGATGCCCAGACGGACCATGCACTTCCGCGCCCGGACCGAAAGGTTCAAGTCGGCAATCGGCCGACTGAGCATCGCTTGTTCGTCGGCCGACAAGCTCTGCGGCTCGACGATCGGCTCGAACTTGGGCCGCTGATCGGCGAACTGACCGAGCTGCAATCCCTTGGTGGCCAGCATCTCCTTGATTTCCACCAGCGACGTCTCGCCGAAATTCTTGCTGGCGAGCAGTTCCTGCTCGGTCGTCATCGTCAGATCGCCGAGGGTCATGATGCCCATCTTCTGCAGGCAGTTGCGGCTCCGCACCGACAGCTCGAAGTCGGTGACCGGGACCGCGAGCATCTGCGTGATCCGGTCGCGCCGGCGCGCCGCGTCGTCGTCCGAGCCGCCGCCGTCCGAGCCCAGCGCGTCTTTCATGAACAGCCGCGCACGCTCGTGGTTCGGGTACACGTCGAGCACGCGCTGGTAGCACTGCCGGGCCCGATCGAACTGTTGCCGATCTTCGTACAGCACGCCCAGGTTGATCAGGGCGCCGACATGCGCCGGGAACCGCGAAGTGCAGCGTTCGTAAAGCATCACGGCGGTGTCGTCGTTGCCGTGGCGATCGTTTTCCATGGCCATGCCAAACAGTGCGCCGGCATGCGTCGGGTCGGCCTCGACGGCCCGTTCGTAGAACCGAATCACCTCCGCCGGGTTGCCGAGCAGGGCATGCGTTGTAGCCGCACGCTGGTAGAGATACTCGGCCGTTTGCTCGACGGGCCCCGACAGCTCATCGAGCAGCTTGAGCCCTTCTTGAGCCTGGTTCAGATAGCGCAGCGCCTCGACGCGGCCCAATGCCGAGAGCCCCGTGTCGTAGCCCGCCGTGGCGGCGGCCTGATACGCGCGGATCGCCTCCTCGTACTGGCCCAGGGCGAAGTGCGCTTTACCGAGATAGAACCGCGCCAGCGCGCCGCCGTCGGCATTGCTCAGACACTCGACCGCCTGGCGATACCGGCCCAGCAGGTAATAACAGACCCCCAAGCGGACCCGCGTCGCGGGGCTGAGTTCCTCTTCGCGTTCCAACTGTTGGACGGCATCGCGCAGCACGCGGTAGTTGCCGAAGTCCGCCGAGATGCTTTCCACCAGGCGGCGAATCTCTTGCGGGCCAAAAGTGGTATTCGAGAGGACAGCCTCTTTCACGTCGAAAGCGGTTCCCTGGGCCATGACAACCTCCTCGGGCTTGAGTTCCAGTGGCTCGTGATCGCGGCCCGCCGCCGATGCTGCCGCGCGGTACGAAGGATCGCCGCGGCGCAGCAGGACAACCGACGAATCCGGCAGCGCGATACGCAAAGAGCCAGCGGCGGGAGTCGAACCCGCAACCCCCGCATTACGAATGCGGTGCTCTGCCAATTGAAGCTACGCTGGCTTTTTCGGGCGCAAGGTCCACGCCATTACGCCCGCAAGTCCAAGCTGGCAAACCTACGCGCCGCGCGGCAGATCGTCAAGGCCCATAGGCGGTTACGATGCGGTCCCACGCGCCGCAGAGCCTTGGCGCAGCTGACCTTGGAGCGCGGGCCGCAGCAGGGGCCGGGCGCAAAAAAACGGGGGCCTCCGACGTGCCAATTACACATTGGCTGTGCGGGATGGCCAGGGGCAAGTGAACCATCCTGCCGATCGTCATCGGAGGCCCCGCGGGCCAGTCGATTGAAGGGCGAAGCAAGCCGCCGCCAGCGAGCATGCGGCTTATTTCGCCATCTCTCCCTGAGCATGTGCCATGCCGCTGCTGAGATCGTTTGGTCTCAACTTGAGAAAGTCGTTAAGTGTTTTCATGGAAATGTGTTAAGGGAATATCGTTTTGAGAATATGCATCGGCCACGGCTATTGAGAGTCGCGAGGCGCAGCAAATTGCAACACGCTCGGCAGAAGTGCGCTACATTGAGCCTGGCGTTCCCCTCATCGTGAGTACAGGGGCAGGGGAGTTCCTCGGGGTATTCTCAAGCTGAGACGCCAGTTCGACTGAATCAACGCAACGCGATATCTCGCAATCGGTTGCGTTGCCGATCGAGCCGGCTGTCTACGCGACCGACGCGCGCAACGCTATGATGCCGCGCGGGACTACTTTCTCTTATTCTGCGGTCCGTTGGCCGACGGCCGCTTGCCCTGCGAGTCTATGCCGCGTGCCGAACCTGCCTGCCAACATCGGACCCTATCGCTGCGGTCCCGGCGAGCCGCTGTTGTTGATCGCGGGCCCCTGCGTGCTCGAATCGCTCGAGTTGGCGCAACAGATCGCCGGCCGGCTCCAGGCCATCGCCGTGCGCCACAAGGTCTCACTCGTCTTCAAGGCCTCGTTCGACAAGGCGAATCGCACTAGTGCCGACGCCCGCCGCGGTCCCGGCATCGACGAAGGGCTGGCGATGCTCGATCGCGTGCGCCGCGAGACGGGCCTGCCGGTGACGACCGACATTCACGAGTCGCACCAGGCAGCGGCCGCCGCCGAGGTTTGCGCGCTGTTGCAGATCCCGGCCTTCCTGGCCCGGCAGACCGATCTGTTGCTGGCTGCCGCCGCGACCGGTCGCGCCGTGAACGTGAAAAAGGGCCAGTTCATGGCTCCTTGGGACATGCAGCACGTCGTAACCAAATTAGCCGGGGCCGGCTGCGAGAATATCCTGCTCTGCGAGCGCGGGACCTTTTTCGGTTACGGCCGGCTGGTGAATGACATGCGGGCCATTCCCCAGATGCAGGCCCTGGGCGTGCCGGTCGTGTTCGACGCGACGCACAGCGTGCAAGAACCGGGCGGATTGGGCCACGCAACCGGCGGCAATCGTGCGATGGTCGAACCCCTGGCCCGGGCCGCGACGGCGATCGGCGTCGACGGACTGTTCTTCGAGACGCATCCGACGCCCGAGACGTCGCCCAGCGACGGGCCGAATATGATACCCCTGGACGAATTCGAAGGGGTCATCGAACGGCTGCTGCGCATTCGCGCCGCAGCAGGGGGGGTGGTGTGAGGTCATCGCCGGGCTCGCGGCGCGTGCTCCGCGCTGCGGTCTTGATCGTGTTGGGGATCGTCGCAGCGACCGTTTCGGGCTGCACGCCCGAGGCCGCGCGCCCCGGGAGCGGCGGCTTTTCGCCCGAGGCGCAGGCCCGCCAGCGCGCCGCGGAATTGTTTACCGTGGCCCTCGACAATTTGCAGCGGCTGGCCGGTTTTCCTCCCGACAAGATGCTCGAGCAGGTCGTTGCCCGACTGAACGACTGGCAAATGCAGGCCAAGCCGGCGATCGAAACTCCAGCCAGCGCGCTGCTCGAGACCCTGCCCGAAGAACTGCGAGGTGGTCCAGGTGCGCGGTCGCGGTTGGAGAGTCGCTACACGCTCGACGACGCGATCTTTCTCGCCGAGGCCATCTGGCTGACCGACATCGCGAACCGTACCGCACGGATCGGGTCGACGATTGACGGCTCGCCCGCTGCAACTCCGCTGGGGCGCGCCGCGCGGCAGTTCGACTGGGTCGTCCGCAACATCGCAATCGACTCGGCAACAGGCGCCGAGCCCCGACCCGTCTGGCAGACGTTGCTCGCGGGCCGCGGCACGCTCGACGAACGAATCGCAGTGCTGGTGCGGCTGGGGCGTCAACAAGGGATCGACTGGGTGCTTGTGACTCGTGCCGGCCACGAGCCCCTGGTCGCCGTCGTGCTCGACGCCAAGCCTGCCGGGCAGGGCCCGCAGCTTTATTTGTTCGATCCGTTGCAAGGCATTGCGCTGCCGGGTTCGGGCGGCGCGGGTATCGCCACGCTTTCCCAGGCCCAGGACGATCCGGCGATCGTTTCCCAGTTCCACGGCGAAGGCGGCGGCAATTACGCTTGGCAAAGCGGAGATTTTGCCGAATTGACCCTGCTCATCGAGGCGGGCCCGCAGTACCTGGCGGGGCGATTGCGCGCGATCGAGTCGAACCTGGCGGGCGACCGGCGGCTGGTGCTGGGCTTCGATCCGGATACGCTGGCCCAACGGCTGGCCGTGGTTCGCGGCGCGACTCGTGTGGCCGCCTGGGAGCACCCGTATCGCGTGGCGCAGCCCACCGAACTACCGGCCGAGGGGCCCGGGCCCTTGGCTGCGGCCGTCCTGCCTGGCGCCGGAGTCGCTTTGGGCGAAGGATTCAAACGGGTTCCGCAACGGCTGCTGCAGGGCCGCATCGATCATTTGCGTGGCCAGTTCGCCGGCGAGCCCAGCGCGACCGACGCTTATCTGAAGTGTCGCCCGGCGGATGCCGATCTCGCGGCCGCGTCGATGAGCGACGAGGCCAAAGGCGTGCTCCGCGAAGCCAAGCGCCGCGCCAGCGTATGGCTGGGGCTGTTGTCGTTCGAACGCGGCAATTTTGCGACGGCTGTCGACTTCCTCGATGGCGACGACTCGCCGTTTGCCCGCTATAACCTGGCCCGCACTCAAGAGGCCTCGGGAAAGTTCGCCGAGGCGATTGCGTTGTACGAGGCGGACGACTCGCCGGCGCGCGTCGGCTCGCTGTGGCGTGCGCGGCGTTTGCGCGAGCAGCACCCAACGTCCGGTGGCGACCAGCCTCCGGCGGCTTCCGCGACGCAGCCTTAGGCCGCTTCACGATCAGGCCTGCGGCACGTTCGACGCCGTTTACGCTTTGCGGAGGAGTACCAACCGCTCGTGCTCGATCTGCTTTGGGTAGTGCTGTTCGTGGTTGCGCTGGTGGCCGGCTGGGTGATGGTGCTCTTGGCCATGCCCGGCACCTGGCTGATCGTCGGCTGTGCGGCGCTCTATGCGTGGTTGGTGCGCGACGATGCGTTCTGGGACGTCGGCTGGCCGGTCGTGGCTGTGCTGTTGGGGCTGGCCGTGTTGGGCGAAATCGCCGAGACCGTGGCCGGGGCGCTGGGCGTGGCGCGGGCCGGCGGCAGCCGCCGCGGCATGCTCCTGGCCCTGCTGGGGTCGCTCTTGGGGGCGATCGTGGGTATCGTCGTCGGCGTGCCGGTACCCGTCGTGGGACAACTGATCGCGGCCGTGGTGTTCGCGGGCATCGGCGCCACGATCGGCGCGATCCTCGGCGAGCAGTGGAAGGGTCGCACCCTGGAAGCGAGCCTGAACATCGGCTTGGCGGCATTCTGGGGTCGCGTGCTGGGCACGCTCTCGAAGGTCATCGTCGCCTCGGCCATGGTCGTCGTCGCGCTGGCGGCGCTGGTCACACGGCTTTGATCCCTCGGCGACGCGTCTCTCGGACTTAGACAAGAAGGACGACGGAATGCTGCTGCGGTTTTTGCGCGACCGCTGGTTCTTGATCCTGCTGGTCGTGGTGATGGCCGCCGGCTTCGGGGTGCCGCGCGCTTTGCTCCCTTTGACCGAGCATGTGCCCGATCGCGTGCTTGTGGCCGTCGTACTGTTCGTGATGAGCGTTTCGCTCGACGCGAGCAGCATGTGGCGGGCCCTCAGCCGTCCGCGAGCCGTGATGCTGGCCGTCGGCATCAACCTGGGGTTGTTGCCCCTGGTGGCGTGGCCGTTGTCGCGGCTGCTGCCCGCCGAATTGGGCACGGGCTACCTGGTCGCGGCCAGCATTCCCAGCACCCTGGCCTCGGCGGCGGTCTGGACGCGCCGCGCCGGCGGCAACGACGCCGTGGCCGTGCTGTGCACGATGATCACCAACATGAGCTGCTTTTTCGTCACGCCGCTGTGGCTCGCGGCCACCACCGGGCGTGACGTGTCAATGAGCAAGACGCCGCAAGAGATGATGATCGACCTGCTGTTGATCGTCGTCCTGCCCATGGCCTGCGGCCAGTTGGCCCGATTGTTGCCTGGGGTTGGCGCCGTCGCGCATCGGCGCCGGGCAGGATTGGGTGAGGCGGCCCAGATTGGCATCTTGATCGTGGCCCTGGTCGGCGCGACCGATGCCGGCAATATGTTGGCCAGCGGCCGCGCCTCGATTACGTGGTTCGACACCTTGTCGATGATCACGATGGTGATCGGCCTGCACCTGTCCATGCTGTTTGCCGGGCATCTGATCGGCCGTGTGCTGGGGGTCCCGCGCGAGGACCGGATTGCCGTCGGCTTCGGCGGCAGCCAGAAGACCCTGATGGTGGGGCTGCACATCGCCCGTGAGAATTTCACCGGCCTGGCGATGCTGCCCTTGATCGCCTACCACGTGTCACAGTTGTTCGTCGACGCGGTGATCGCGGAGCGGTTGCGCAAGGGCGAGCAGCCGGCAGATTCCAGCACTGCCGACGGCGCATAAGTGGCCGAGAAGCCGTGACCATGGGCCCGAGTGCTGTCGTTTGGACCAGGTTCCCAACTGGGGAATCGATCGCCGGTACATCGCTTCTCGCGACCGGCTCAGCGGCCCTTGCTGCCGTTTTGGGCGGGCGTTAGAATTCAGGGCTTCCTGATATTTCCCCTACTGCCGTGGGGTGCGTGCCCGGCGGCGGTTCTGCACGACGAGGTTTTAACCAGCCATGAAAGAGGGCATCCATCCCCGGTACGTTGAGACGCTCGTCAAGTGCGGCTGCGGCAATAGCTTCAAGACGCGCAGCACGCAGCCCGAGTTGCACGTCGACATTTGCAGCGCCTGCCACCCGTTCTTCACCGGCAAATTGAAGTTCGTCGACACGGCCGGCCGCATCGAGCGGTTCAAGAACAAGTTCTCCGGCGGCTACGCCAGTCTGAAGCGCGACAAGAAGGCCGCCGAGGCCGAGAAGGGTTAGCTGGGCGCGTGCTCGCCGTGCCGCGCGACCCGCGCCGCGCAAGCGGCGCAGGTGGCCCGGCGCTCTCGGCAATTCGCCTGCGCGCGTCGCGGACCGGCCCGATTTCGATGCACGACACGGACGTTTTCTCCTGCCTGCCTCCCGCGCTCAGCTCGCGCCGGCCGGCCGCAAACGTGGTTTGAGCCCCAGGCACAACCATGAACATGCGTGAACAACTCGAAACGACCTACGGCCGCTTTGTCGAGCTCGAACGGTCATTGCAGGATCCCGTCGTGTTGGCCGACGGCTCGCGCTATTCGGCCGCGGCCCGCGAACATGGGTCGCTGGCCAAGCTGGCCACCAAGTACCGGCGTTTCAAGGAGCTCAACGCCCAGATCGCCGAGACGCTGGCGATGGTCGCAGGGGGCGATGCCGAGCTGCGCGAGCTGGCCGAGGGCGAACTGCCCGAGCTGCGCAACGAGCGCGAGGCGATCTGGAACGAGCTGCTCGACTTGACCGTCGGCGGCGAGGACGCCCAGCGGACCCGGTGCGTGATGGAAATTCGGGCCGGTACCGGCGGCGACGAAGCCGCGCTGTTTGCCCGCGATCTGTACGAGATGTACAAGCGGTTTGCCGAACAGCATGGCTGGAAGGTCGAAATCCTCGACGCCAGCCTCACCGAGCTGGGCGGCTTCAAAGAAATCGTCCTGGGAATCGAAGGCGAAGGGTGCTACCGGCTGCTGCAGTACGAAAGCGGCGGTCACCGCGTGCAACGCGTGCCCGAGACCGAGACCAAAGGGCGGATTCACACGTCGGCCGCCACCGTGGCCGTGCTGCCCGAGCCGGAGGACGTCGAGGTCGAACTCAAGGAAGGCGACTATCGCAAGGACTTGTTCTGCGCGAGCGGTCCGGGTGGTCAGCACGTCAACAAGACGGCCTCGGCCGTGCGCCTGACGCATTACGAGACGGGCATCGTCGTGCAATGCCAGGACGAAAAGAGCCAGCACAAGAACTACGCGCGCGCCCTCCGCGTGCTAAAGACCCGGCTCTACGAACACAAGCGCGAGCTGGAACACGCCAAGCGCGCCGAGCAGCGCCGCGGGCTGGTCGGTTCGGGCGATCGCAGCCAGCGGATTCGCACCTACAATTTCCCGGAAAACCGCATCACCGATCACCGCATCAACCTGACGCTCTACAAGCTCGACCAGACGCTGGCCGGCAACCTGCAGCCGGTGACCGACGCCCTGGTCGAATATGAGCGGCAGCAGCATCGCGACGACATGGGCACGATCGAATAAGCCGCCGCGGACCGTGCGCCCGTCATGTACGGGCCCCGGCCCGACCTGCCAGAGGAACCCGACCACATGTCCGGCGGCGAGCGATGGAACGTCGGACGTCTGCTCGAATGGACGACCAAGTTCCTCAAAGAGCATGGATCCGAATCCGGGCGGCTCGACGCCGAGCTGCTGCTGGCCCAGGCCCTGGGCTGCAAACGCATCGATCTCTACACGCGTTACGACGAGGAGCCAGCCGAGCCGGTCCGGGCCACGTTTCGCGACCTGGTACGGCGGCGCAGCGAGGGTATGCCGGTGGCCTACCTGTTGGGCCGCCGTGAGTTCTACTCGCTCGATTTCGCCGTCACGCCCGACGTCCTGATTCCGCGCCCGGAAACCGAGCTGGTGGTCGTCGGCGCGCTCGACCTGCTCAAGAAGCAATCGGGCCAGGATGCGATTGCCGTGGCCGATGTCGGCACCGGCAGCGGCATCATCGGCGTCAGCGTCGCCCGGCACGATCCGCGCGTGCGCGTGACGGCCATCGATCGCAGCGAGGCGGCGCTCGAAGTCGCCCGGCGCAACGCCGCGGCTCACGGCGTCGGCGACCGGATCGAATTCCTGTGGGGCGACTTGTTCGCCCCGGTCGCGGACGAGCGGCAGTTTCAATTGGTGCTGAGCAATCCGCCGTATGTCACCACGGCCGAGCTCGCACAGTTGCCGCGCGACGTGGCCCAGTACGAGCCGCAATTGGCGCTCGACGGCGGAACGCAAGGGACCGCCGTGATCGAGCGGCTGGTGCCCGAGGCGGCCGCGCGGCTGGCGCCCGGCGGGCAGATGCTCCTGGAGGTCAGCCCCATGATCGAGGCGGCGGTGCGCGAATTGATCGCCGCGACCGGGGCGTTCGAAGTGCTGCCCACAATCAAGGACTTCGGCGGCCGTCCCCGCGTGGTCGTGGCGCGTCGCCTGTAAACGGCGCGCGGAACAGCCGGCTTCCAGCGCCGCTAGCATGCCTGCGGCGGCGCAGCGGCGGCGAACTGCCGTTCACCGCTGCGGCCGATTGTGCGATGATTCCGCCCGCATGGCCCGGGGGAAGGATTCCCCGGCCGGCAGCACCTCGCAGGCGGCGCGAAGCATGGACACGCGAGCGGCCGACGTCTATCGAATTCGCGGCGGCAACCGGCTGACGGGTCGCGTCGTCGCGGCCGGCTCGAAAAACGCCAGTCTGCCCATCCTGGCTGCATCGATTCTGGCGAGCGAACCGGTGCAACTGGCTCGCGTTCCCCGGTTGACCGACGTGGCCTGCCTGGCCGAACTGCTGCGCGGCCTCGGCCTGGGTGTGACGCGCAACGCTCCCTATGCGGTGCGCGTCGAGCCTGCCGCCAAGCCCCGCGTGGTCGCACCGGCCTGGTTCGTCAAACGGATGCGGGCCAGCTTTTGCGTGCTGGGTCCGCTGCTCGCTCGGTACGGCCGCGCTGTGGTCCCGTTGCCGGGCGGCTGCCGTATCGGCCCGCGCCCGGTCGACCTGCACCTGGAAGGGTTGACCCGGCTGGGGGCAGACATCGAAATTCGCCGCGGGCGCGTGGTGGCGCGCGCCAAGCGATTGCGGGGTGCGATGGTGAACCTGGGTGGGCCGCACGGCACCACGGTAACCGGCACGGCGAACATCCTCTCGGCCGCCACGCTGGCCGACGGCGTGACCGTCCTGCGCGGCGCCGCCGTCGAGCCGGAAATTGTCGACCTCACTCGGTTCCTGCAAGCACTGGGTGCTCAGATCGAAGGGCGCGGCACGTCGACGCTCATCATTCGGGGTGTCGAGCAACTGGGCGGGGCCCAGCACGTGATGATCGCCGATCGCATCGAGGCGGCCACCTTGTTGGCTGCGGGCGCGGTGACCGGCGGCGAAGTCACGGTCACCGACGTCGAGCCCGCGCACCTGGCGGCCGTGATGCAAACGCTGGCCTCGGCGGGCGTCGAGATTTCGTGCGAGCCGCGCGAGGTGCGCGCGGCCTGCAAGTCGCCGCTGCGTGCCTTGCGCGTGCTGGCAAGGCCGTTTCCGGGACTGCCGACCGACGTGCAGGCGCAACTGGGCGTCGTCGCGGCGTTGGCCGAAGGGGTCAGCCGGATTCAGGACAGCGTGTTTCCCGAACGCTTTGGTCATCTGGAGGCGCTACGGCGGTTTGGCGTTCGCGCCGAGGTCGACCGGGGTGTGGCCCGCATTTGTGGTGGCCTGCCGCTCACGGCGGCACGCGTGACGGCCTCCGACCTGCGGGCCAGTGCCGCGCTGGTGCTCGCCGGCCTGGCGGCCACCGGCACGACCTATGTCCGGCGGATCGATCATCTCGACCGCGGTTACGAGTGTTTTGCCGAGAAACTCTGTTCGCTGGGCGCCGATGTGACGCGGCTGCGTCGCGTGACCGAGGATCGCTGCCGTGGCCGACTGGCGAGGCGCGTACCCCGGGCCTAGAATCGAGCGCATCGCGACCGATTCCTTGGCGACCATTTTCGAACACCCGCGGCCCGCATGGCACAAATCGCCCCGCTCGAGAGCCGGCTCGAAGGCGTTCGCCAGACGTTGGCCGAGCGGCTGCCGTGGAGCCCCTTGGACTTCGTACCGGGCATCTCGCGCAGCGGCGATCGGGCCATCTATGCCGAGGAATTGACGGCCCGCGTAGCGGCCGAAAACGACCTGCGCTTCGTCCATGAGGGAAGCGACGGGCATCAATTGGGCGTGTTTGCCCAACGGCTTCCCTGGGATTCGGAATTCTTCGGCTACGGCGTGGCCCGCCTCGACGGCGTGTTTCCGCTGAGCGAACCGTACGACCATCTGCGCACCGACTTTGCGCCCGCGCTCGAACACCTGCTGGGCGAAGCCCGGCGGCGCGGGATCCGTTATCTGTTCGCCATGGTCGATCCGCGCGACCTGTCGCTGCTACGGGCTTTTGGCCAATTGGGTTTCACGCTGATCGAGACCCGCATCCATTACCACTTCAGCGTGCAGATCGTGCACTACCTGCGGCTGCCCGATCACGTGCCCGAGGGGTGGACGCGGTTTCGGCAAGCCACGCCCGAGGACATTCCGAGCCTGGCGCAGGTGGCGCGCGAAATGGTGAATCCCTACGACCGGTTTCACGGCGACCCGTTCATCGATCGGACCGACGTCGACCGGCTGATGGAGAAATGGGTCGAGCAGTCGGTGCTCGGTCGTTTTGCCGATCTGACCGTCGTGCCCGACGTCCCCAACCCGCGGGCGTTTATCACCTACCGCTATCACAAGGACCGCTGGTCGCGATGGGGCATGAACCTGGTCCAGCCGGTGCTCTCGGCCGTGGCGCCGGATCATTTCGGCTGGTTCGCCGTCGTGGGTCCCGAGTTGAACCAGTACCTCCGCGCGCAGGGCGCGCAACACTGCTTCGGCAAGACGCAGATCACCCTCGGGCTCGATGCAACCGTGCATTTCGGCAAAGGCGAGCACGTCTTTCGGATCCTGCTTTAGGCACGAGTCGTTGTGCCTGAGGCATCCACGCTCGGTCCGAGCGTGTCAGTGACCAATCTCCCGGCCAGCACGGCATGAAGCTTTACGCCATCAGCGATCTGCACCTGGGCCACGAGATCAATCGCCGCGCATTGGCCACGCTCGAGCCGCACCCGGACGATTGGCTCATCGTGGCCGGCGACGTGGGCGAGTCGGTCGCGCATCTGGAATTGTGCCTGCGGATCGTCACCGCGCGTTTTCGCCAGGTGATCTGGGTGCCCGGCAATCACGACCTGTGGACCATGCCCGGCGACGATCGCGCCCGGCGCGGCGAGGCCTTGTACTTGCACCTGGTGTCGATTTGCCGCCGGTACCGGGTACTGACGCCCGAAGACCCGTTTCCGCGCTGGACCGGCGACGGCGTGGCCTGCACGTTGTGTCCTTTGTTCTTGCTCTACGATTACAGCTTTCGCCCCGACGAGATTCCGGCCGAGTCGGTGATCGATTGGGCGATGGAGTCGGGCGTGCTGTGCGCCGACGAGGGCTATCTACATCCCGACCCGTACCCGACGCGGCAAGCGTGGTGCGAGGCGCGCTGCCGGCTGACCGAGCGGCGGCTGGCCGCAGTCGATCCACGGATTCCCACGGTGCTGATTAACCACTTTCCGCTGCGGCGCGATCTGCTCAAGCTGCACGCGATCCCGCGGTTCTCGATCTGGTGCGGCACGCGGCGGACCGAGGATTGGCACAAGCGCTTCCGGGCCATTGCCGTGCTCTCGGGGCACCAGCACGTCCGCGGCACCGATTACCGCGACGGCGTGCGGTTCGAGGAAGTGTCGCTGGGCTACCCGAACCAGTGGAAGCAGGAATACGGGATTGAGTCGTATCTGTGCGAAGTCCTGCCGGGACCGCCCGGGGCGATGATGTAGCGCCCCCGGCATAACCGGCATCACCGCTGCTCGTGGTGCGCCGCAGGCCCCCCCTCTGCCAGGACCGTGGGCTTGCCGCCGGCCGGCGCAAGTCTGCCGCGGGCTAGAGTTTCCCAAGGCACATCGGTCCGTTGTCCGGGAAACCTTCTGCGAGCCCCGACATGCTTTCTGCCAAGGACGTGATGACGCACCACCCGGTCACGATTCACCAGGAAGACACCCTGGAGGTCGCGGCGCACCTGCTCATCGAGCACGCGATCAGCGGTCTGCCCGTGATCGACGACGCCGGCCACGTCGTGGGATTCATCACCGAGTACGAGTTGCTCGATTTGCTGAAACACCCCGCGGCGGCCCGCGAGCCGGTCGGCCGGCACATGACCGACTGCGTGATCACGGTCGAAACCGACGTCACCGTCGAGCGGGTGATCGACATTCTGCGCGAACACCGGATTCGCCGCGTGCCGGTCGTCGAACGGGGCATTCTGGTCGGCGTGATCGCCCGACGCGACGTGCTGCGCAGCGGCTGCGCCCGGGTCGAACGCACTCGAGAGCAGGCGTGGCTGTCGACGCTCCTGGCCGGCAGCCTGAGCACGCGCTGCCGTTAGGGCCGCGCCGCGGACCGATCACGCCTCGCGATGCTTTCTGCCGCAACCGGTCTCATCAAGGCCTGAGGTTGCGTAGCTTGGCAAACAACGCACTGGCCGAATTCAGCAGCCTCAGCCGTGAACGCAATCGCTACGGGCGACCTAAGGCCTGCGCTATTGCGGCATAGTTGGCTTTGTAAATCGCTAGCTGGGGATGTTCGTGCCCCGTGGCCTGTTGGAAGTGGACGACGATCTCCAGGGCGCGTCGCATCAAGGGCTCCGCTTCGTCCAGGCGGTTGGTGGCCTGGAGCAACAGTGCGAGGTTGTTGAGGCGAATGGCCACGCTGGGATGCATTGGCCCGAAGCTTGCCTCGTCGATCTTCAAGGCGCGTCGCATCAAGGGCTCGGCTTCGGCCAGGTGGTTGGTGGCCTTGAGCAACGTCGCGAGGTTGTTGAGTTGGGTTGCGACGTTCGGATGATCGCTCCCCAGGCGTGCTTCGAAGATTTCCAGTGCGCGTCGCATCAAAGGCTCGGCTTCGTCCAGGCGGTTGGTGGCCTGGAGCAACAGCGCGAGGTTGTTGAGGCGAATGGCCACACTGGGATGCATTGGCCCGAAGCTTGCCTCGTCGATCTTCAAGGCGCGTCGCATCAAGGGCTCGGCTTCAGCCATGCGGTTGGTAGCCTTGAGCAACTGAGCGAGGTTGTTGAGACGCCCGGCCACTTTGGGGTGCATTGGCCCGAAGCTTGCCTCGACGATTTCCAAGGCGCGTCGCATCAAGGGCTCCGCTTCAGCCAGGCGGTTCGTGGCCTGCAGCAATGCCGCGAGATTGTTGAGGTCCGTGGCTACTTCGGGATGCTCGCTCGCCAAGCTCGCCTCGTCGATCACAATCGCGCGGCGGTAGAGCCGTTCGGCGGCGGCGAACTGGGTCTTTTCCTTCAGCAGCAATCCAACTTGATTCATCAGCCGGGCGGTGGGGGCGGCGATCTGGGCGCGGTCGGCGTGCCAGGCGATCGTCTCGGCGTGGGCCGTCAGCGGGTCGAGCACCGGCCAGGTGCGGACGTCGGTCGGATCGCCGGCGAAAGCGCCGTTGATCCAGTTCAGGGCCCGTTGGAGCGTGGGCGGGGGGCTGGAAGGCGCGGTTGCCGTGCCTTGCGCGGTGTTTCCGGCCGCTGCGGGCGACTCGATCTGTAGTCGCTCGACCGTTTGCACGAGCGGATGGAACGAAAGGGCCCGGCCGTCGGACTGGGCCATCGAGTAGGAGGTCAACTCGTCGACGCGGTCGTTTACCCAGAGTTCTGCATGGCCTGCGGGCGGCGCTTCAAGGCCGGCCAGCTCTGCGGCCTCGGCGCGGATCGTTTCGACGCCGCCGATCAACAGCGACAGCGGAATCGGCGTCGCCGCCAGGTAGCTGCACAGCCGCAGGAGGGCCCGGGCCTCGGCCGTCAACCGCTGATTGGTAATCTGCCAGGTGGTCATCACCGAGTCGGGATACTCGGTCGAGCCGAGGGCGCGTTTCGCGAGGAGTTCGGCTTGGGCATCGGCATACAGCCGCCGATAGTCGGCAAAGGTGAACTTCGCGCCGCGGC
>JAIBBZ010000051.1 GCA_019694435.1 Pirellulales bacterium | reverse complement strand
CCTCGCTTTTGGTGAACGTAATTGCTGGTTTTTTGTCGTGGGGCTGTGAGATCATCCGCGATCGCCGCGACGGCGCTCGCGGGCATCGTCGTCGCGCTGCTGGCGCAGCCGGGCCTTTTCCGAGTTGCTCAACCGTTTGCCGGTGCCTTGCTTCTGCTTGAGCAGCTTGGCGCCGGGATTGAGAAACCCGCCCGAGGCGAGCTGCTGCACGTGCCGTAGACGCTCGCGCATGCCCATGTTGGCCATGCCTTTGACCATCGCGGCCATGCCGTCGAAATTCTTGACCAGGTCGGCGACCTGGTCGGGCTCGACGCCGGCGCCCGTGGCGATCCGGCGCCGGCGGCTGGGGTCGATGATCGACGGCCGGCGGCGCTCCTCGGGCGTCATCGAGTCGATCACGCCGAACAGCCGCTTGAGGTCCTGCTCGGCATCGACTCCGTCGAGCATCTGCTGCATCCCGCCCATGCCCGGAATCATCGACATGATCTTCTGCAGCGGGCCCAGCTTGGTGGCCTGGCTCATCATGTTGCGGAAGTCGTCGAGTGTGAACTCGCCCGAGCGCAGCCGCTCTTCCTGCTTGGCCATCTCGTCCTGATCGAACTTGGCCTGGGCCTGTTCGACCAGGGTCAGCACGTCGCCCATCCCCAGGATGCGGCCGGCCAGCCGGTCGGGATGGAATTCTTCGAGCGCGTCGAGATGCTCGCCCACGCCGATGAACTTGATCGGCACGCCGGTGACGTGTTTGACCGACAGCGCCGCGCCGCCGCGGGCATCGCCGTCGAGCTTGGTCATGATCACGCCGTCCAGCTCGAGCGACTCGTTAAACGCCTTGGCGCTGTTGACCGCGTCCTGGCCCGTCATGCCGTCGACCACCAGATAGACCTGCTCGGGCGAAACCCGGCGATCGATCCGCGTGAGCTGGTCCATCAAGTCCTGATCGATGTGCAACCGTCCGGCGGTGTCGAGAATCACGACGTCGGCGCCGATCTTGCCGGCCTGTCGCACGGCGTTCTGGCAAACTGCCACCGGGTCGCTCGCCCCCGTCTCGGAGTAGACCGGGACCCCGATCTGTTCGCCGAGCACGTGCAACTGCTGAATGGCCGCGGGCCGCTGCAAGTCGGCAGCCACGAGCATCGGCTTGCGACCGCGCTGGCGAATCAGCGCAGCCAGCTTGCCACAGGTCGTCGTCTTGCCCGAGCCTTGCAGACCGCAAAGCATCAAGGTCGTGATGTCGGGCCGCAGATGGAGCGAGTGGTCGACCGGCCCCATCAGCTTGACCAGCTCCTGATAGACGATGCCGATCAGTTGCTGGGTGGGGTCGAGCGATTTGAGCACCGCCTCGCCCATGGCCGCCTCATTGACGGCCGCCATGAAGTCTTTGACCACCGGGTAGCTGACGTCGGCCTCGAGCAGGGCCTGCTGCACCAGGCCCAGGCCATCGCGCATGTTCGCCTCGGTCAGCCGCGCTTTACCGCGGAGACTGCGCAGGGCGGTACTCAGACCTTCGCTGATGGTCTCGAACATCGGAGGAGGCTATGGGCCCACGGAGGGGCCGGCCTGGATTTGGGCAAACCCAGAGTGTAGCAAACCCTTACGCCAGCAGGCAATTGGCCCGGCCGGAGCAAAAAAGGGCACGAAATCGCTGCCAGCGGCAGCGATTCGTCGCTCGAGACTCCCTATGCCGGGCTAGCAGGGCTGCTGCTAGGGGTTTTGGGGGGCCGCCGCGTCGGACGGCGGGGCGATGTCGGTGCCCCCAGTGCCCTCGCCAGGCAACGCCTTGGGCCCGTCGACAACGGCGTGAGCCAAGGTGACTGCATTCTCCGTTGCGTCGTCAGCGATCTCGACTGGTAGCTCGAAGACCACCTGATCCATTTTGCACAGGCCGTCGCGACCCTCGCGGCAATAGTAAAACCGCACGCCGACGTGCAGTCGGTCGGCCCCGGTGCCCGCGACCGGCAGCTCGACGGCGAATTCGGCAGCCGGCGGGTCGAGTTTGTGCCATTGCCCCAGCGCGCTGCGCTCGACCGGCCCGGCGTCGCCTACCGGATCAACCTGGTAGCCGCTGGGAGCCTGGTCGTTGAGCTTGTATCCCTCGGGCAGCGAGATTTGCACCTGCAGCTTGATTTTGCCGTCGACTGCTTTCAGCCGTGCGGCGGGCACCTCGATCTTTTCAGCCCCGGCGAAACGCGGCCGCGCCACGACAGGTGCCTGGGGCGGCGTGAGCCCGGCAATCGTGAGCGTGGTCGTCCGGTTCTCGTGATCCAGATCGATTACGCGGATCAAATGATGGTTCGTGTCGGCCACATAGAGCTTGCCACCGGCGGCCGCGAGACCCGACGGTTCGTCGAACAGCGTGGCCGTGGCGGGCGGATTCTCGCCAACCTGCTCGGGCTTCCCCACGAGCGTTGCGACGGCGCGCTTGGCGACGTCGATCTGCTTGATCTTGCTGTTGTACGTGTCGGCGACGTAGAGCACGCCGCGGTAGTAGCACACGCCAAGCGCATGCTGGAGCCGCGCATCGGGCGCTGCGCCGTCCACATCGCCGAATTCGAACAATCGACCTGCGGGCAGATGTGCCGTACCGATGATCGTTTCGACGTTGCCCTGGCCGCCAAACGGTATGCTGCGAATCGAGCTCCCCTCGCTGTCGGCGACGAACAGCGTGTTACCGTCGCTGGTCAGGCCGCTGGGCTGCGCGAACGATGCAAAGCCCTCGGCATAGGGCTCATTGGGCAGCAGCGTGCCGTCGACAATGTCCTCGCGCCCGTTGCCCGCAAAGGGGCCAATTTCCCGTTCGTCGAGCGGCATGGCCCAGATCTGGTGCGGACCGGCCATGGCGATATAGAGCGTCTGGTCGTGAATCCATAGATCCCAGGGGCTGTTCAGCGCCGTTTCGCGCGCGGGGCCGACAAACCGCTCGGGCAGCCCCGGCCTGCCCTGGTCATCGCGATTGAGCAGGTCGAGACCAGGCCAGGGATTGCGCCCCTGCTCGCCGGTGCCGGCGATCGTCGTCACGGTCTTGGCCGCCAGGTCGATCTTGCGCAACAGGTGATTTTCGGTGTCGGCCAGGTAGAGCGTCTCGCCTTGCAGGGCCATGCCCTGCGGACGATTGAACGTGGCGGTGGCAAAATCGCCATCGGCGGCGCCGAGTTGACCGCTGCCGATCGTTTCGATCAGCGTGCCGTCGAGCTTGGCGACAACAATGCGGTTGTGATTGCTGTCCGAGATGAACAGCCGGTCCCCCGCTTCGTCGGCCAGCAGCTTGCCAGGAAACCGCAGGGGGGTCGCCTCGGCCTGGGCCCGCGCCAAGGCAAAATGCAACGGCGTCTCATCCAGCAACCCCTTGGCACGGTAGTACGGCAGCGCCTGTTTGAAGAAGTCGTCGAGCGCCGCGAAATCGATCTCGCCGCTATGACCGGCAACCACGTTGCCTTCCGGGTCGATGATCCGCAGGCTCGGCCAACTGCTGACAAAGAAATTGTCCCAGATCGCATGATCGGCATCGTTCACCACCGGGTGCTCGATGTCGTAGCGGAGCACCGCCTCCTTGATATTGTCGCTGTCCTGCTCGGTGTCGAACTTGGCCGAGTGCACCCCGATGACGACCAGCTCGTTCGGGTAGGCTGCCTCGAGCTTTTTCAGCTCGGGCAGGATGTGCATGCAGTTGATACAGCAATAGGTCCAGAAATCGAGCAACACGAACTTGCCTCGTAGCTCTTCGATGTCGAGCGGACCTGCCGTGTTGATCCAGGCGTGACCACCGTCGAGCGGCGGCGACTTGACGCGACGCGGGAAGGGATGTTCGGGCATGGTCTCTGCACCAGGATCAGCGGCAGGTTTCTCCGCTGTGCTCGCTTCGGCAGGTTCTGCCGGGGCGGACCGGGGAGCCGCGCTGACCTTTTTGCCCTGGCCCGGCGTGGCCGGGGCCTGAGCGACTTGATCCTCGGCTGCGGCGTCAGGTGCTGGCTCCGATGGCGGTTCTGCCGCCTCGGGTACAGAATTCGCCGCGACCGCTTCGGTGGCGGCAGGCTCGGCGGCCTGGGCCGCGTTCGAGCCTTCGCCCGCCTGAACGTCAGGGCGACACCCGGCCACCGCCAGCAGGGCGCCGACCACGGTTGTTGCAAGCAACCGCTGCGCGGCCACCTGCCGCACCGTCCAAGTGCGCGCCGTCAAGGTCCGCTGTAACATGGGGCTAGGCTCTCCGCTGGCAAGGTGGTGACTACAGGGCTGTGGAGAATCCTAGCCGAATCGTCGCCCCGGGGAAAAACCACGGGGCAACCGCTCCATTGCCAGGCTCCCCCAGTGAGATGGCAACGATAGCAACGAGGTTACGGCGAATGGGCAACTCCCAGGCTGTCCGAATTACCTGATTTGCCGTCGGTACTCAACTGAAGTCGTGCAACTGCTGGCACGGATGTACAATCAGGCGGACGACTTACTGTAGTTGTACAGATCGAGGAACCGAAGAATCGTGTTGAATGTCGGCTTGTGTTTGCGGTCGGAAAAAACCGCGGACGATTGCCGCTAGAGTTGGTTTGACCCCTGTTGCTTGCCGGAGCGATTGCTGGCCGGGATGTCTGTCCCTGAGGCGTGTCGAGCTTCCGCAGCATGCGGCCGTGAGCCCTGCGGAAGCCGAAACGCTGACCAGCCGGTGATCGAGACCCCCGACAGGCTCGCCGCTCATGGAAGTCAGCGGCTAGGGCTCGGCCCGCGATAGCGCACCCCACGGCCCCCTCGTCTCCCGGAGTATCCCGTCGTGTCGCGCCGCGCCGCGTTGGCCATCTTGTTGCTCCTCTTTGGCGGAACCACGGCATCGGCCCAAGATTGGGCCAAGAAGATGTTCGAGACCACGACGCATGATTTCGGCACCGTGGCCGCGGGCAGCAAGATCGAGTTCCGATTCAAATTCAAGAACATCTGGAAGGAAGACGTGCACGTGGCGAGCGTCCGCTCGAGCTGCACTTGCACGACTCCGACCATCTCGAAAGACCTGGTGAAGACGCGCGAAGAGAGCGAACTCGTCGCGACGTTCAATACGAAGACGCACGTCGGCCAGCGTTCGGCCACGTTGACCATCACCTTCGACCAGCCCTTCTATGCCGAAGTGCAATTGCAGGTGAAGGGCTACATCCGTAGCGACATCGTCGTGACGCCCGAGGCGGCGAACTTCGGCACTATCGAGATGGGTGCCGGCGCCGAGAAGCGGTTGTCGATCAACTATGCCGGCCGCAGCGATTGGCGGATCGAAGGCATCAAGGACGACGGTTGCGATTATCTCGAAGCCGAGCTGGTCGAGAAGAACCGCGTGGGCGGCAATACCGCTTATGAGTTGGTGGTGCGGCTCACCGAAGACGCCCCGCCGGGCTTCCTCAAGCAGGAACTGCAACTGCTAACCAACGATCGCAAAGCCCCCGTGTTCCCCGTCGTGGTCGAAGCCATCGTCAAGTCGGAGATTTCGGTCACGCCGTCCCCCTTGGTGCTGGGCAAGGTCCAGCCTGGGCAGAAGGTCGAGAAAACGGTAGTCGTCAAGGCGACGAAGCGGTTCAAGATCACCGACGTCACCTGCGCTGACGATTGCTTCACGTTCCAGACCAAGGACGAGGCCAAGCCCTTGCACCTGCTGCGGATCACCTTCATCGCACCCGATACGCCGGGCAAGCTCGAAGCGAAGATCTGCATCAAGACCGACTTGGGCGAGCATTGCGCGCCCGAGGTGCTGGTGCACGCCAACATCGGCGAATTCCAGGCCGCCCGCCGCTAAGTCGCCCGACCTACGGCCGTTCCGGCGAGCGCAGGCTGACCAGCGGTGGCGTGGGCGACGGAGCCTCGCTGCTGCGTTCGCACCCCGAGCACGCTTGACCGCAGCCGGTTGGGCGCGGTCTACCGATCGTGCGCCAACTGCGATCGATCAGGTAGCCGGCGGCCGCGGCCACCACCGCCAGTGCTGTGCAGGTTTGCCAATCGAGTTGCATCGTCATCTCGCTGGTTAGCTCGAGAGCCGCATGCCCACCTGATAGGTGACCAGCGCGGCGACGTAGGCCAGCGTCGTCATGTAGAAGAACGTGAACGCCGGCCAGCCCCAGTGGTTGGTCTCGCGGCGCATCACGACCAGCGTCGAAGCGCATTGCGCACATAATGCGAAGAAGACCATGATCGATAAGGCCACCGGCGTATTGAAGACCGGGCGTCCGGTGTCGCGCCACCGCGCGGCGCGCAACGCCGTCTCGAGCTGCGTGCGCCCGGCGTCTTCGTCCACGTCCACCTCGGCTCCGAGATCGTAGAGAATCCCTAGCGTCGCCACGACGACTTCGCGCGCCGGGAAAGAGGCCAGCACCGCGCATCCAATCTTCCAGTCCCAGCCCAAGGGCCGGACGAACGGTTCGAGCGCATGGCCCAGCCGGCCGAGCAGGCTTTGCTCGGTTTGTAGCGAGGCGAGGTGATTGTCGATCTGTCGCAGTTCTTGCTCGGCAGTCTCGCGCAGTGCATCGTCCGCGCCGGCGTCGGCCAAACGCTGCTCGATGGCCTGCCGTTGCGGCGCCCAGCGGGCCGCCAGTTCGTCGCTGCGCTGCGGGAAGTACAGCAGTGCCCAGACGACGACCGATACGGCCACGATCAGCGTACCGGCCCGACGGATGAAGGCCCAACCGCGCTCGGCCATGCGATAGAGCACGTTTCGCGGCGACGGCCACTGGTAGGCCGGCAGTTCCATGACAAACGCCGGGGTAGGCCCGCGCAAGATCGTCCGCCGCAGCACCAGGGCCACAAGCACCGCGGCCACAATGCCCAGCAGATACATGGCCGTCATCGTCAGACCTTGTAATCCCAACCAACCGCCCAAGAAAGTCTGCGCCGGGACGAAGGCTGCCGTCATCAGCGTATAAACCGGCAGCCGCGCGCTGCAGCTCATTAGCGGCGCCACCAGGATCGTGACCAGCCGATCGCGGCGGTTTTCAATCACCCGCGCCGCCATGATGCCCGGAATCGCACAGGCAAACGAAGACAACAACGGAATGAACGATTTGCCGCTGAGACCCACGTGCACCATCAAACGGTCCATCAAGTACGCGGCCCGGGCCATGTAGCCGCAGTCTTCCAGGACCGCGATGAACAAGAACAGTACGAGGATTTGTGGCAAGAATACGAGCACGCTGCCGACTCCGCCGATGAGTCCGTCGACCAGCAGGCTGCGCAGTGCACCGGCCGGAAGCGCCGCTTCGACCGCGCCGGCGAGGGTGGATTGCAAGACATCGATCCCGTCCATGGCCGGTCCCGCCCAGCGGAACACGGCCTGGAACATCACCACCATCAGGGCCACGAACACGAGCGTCCCAAAAACTCGATGGGTCAGGATCCGATCGAGTCGATCGCTCGCGGTGGCCGCGCGCGTCGCCGGACGCTCGACGACTCCGTCGAGGACGTTGGCCACCCAGCCATAGCGCGACATTGCCTCGACGGCAGGCACCGGCATACCGGCTGCTTTCAGTCGTTCGCGAGCCAAGAGCAATTCGCTGTGTAACTGGGAGCTGCGTGCCGCTGAGTGCTCCAACTCTGTTTCGAGATACCCGGCCGTGTCCAGCAACAGCCGTTCGATCAGATACCGAGGCAAAAGGCTCGTCGCCGGGTGCCCGTTGTTCACGAGCGAGCCCAGATGTTCGATTTCCGCCTGAAACGCCGGCGGAAACGGGCTCGCGGGTGCCGGCATCGAAGCGCCCAGCGATTCAACCAGTCGCCGCCGTAAGATGTCGAGCCCGGTCCGCCGGTGTGCCTGAACTGCAACGACCGGGACGCCCAACTGCCGCTCGAGGCGTGCAACGTCGACCTTGAGCCCGCGCGCTTGGGCGACGTCGATCATGTTGAGCGCCACGACCGTGGGCAAACCCAATTCGCGCACCTGGCTCACCAGATACAGGTTGCGTTCGAGGTTGCTCGCATCGACGATGCAGATCACCGCGTCGACTCGCGCGGTGTCGCTGCGCCGCCCCAGCAGAACGTCGACGGCGACCATTTCGTCGGGCGAGCGAGGCGCCAGGCTATAGGTGCCCGGCAGGTCGATGAGATCGATCACCCGGCGGTCGGCGACCCACCGGCCGATCTTTTTCTCCACCGTGACGCCGGGATAATTGCCGACTCGCTGCCGCACGCCGCACAGGGAGTTGAACAGCGTCGACTTGCCAACATTCGGGTTGCCGATCAGGGCGACCGTCGTCGTCTGCGTCGAAGGTACCACGGTCGCGGCCACGAGTCGCTCGGTTTACCCGGTCGGAGATAGTCTTGAGTCCGCGCCGCTCGATCGAGCGCGGCGGCGATTTCAAAGCAGTTCGACGTCGACCAGGGCGGCTTCGACCTTGCGCAGCGACAGCCGGTAGCCGCGCAACTCGAACTCGAGCGGATCGCCCAGCGGCGCAACCCCGACGAGTACGATCTCGGTACCGGGCGTAACGCCCATCTCGAGGATCTGGATGCCGCGGGCATCCTCAGTCGCGACCCGCTGGACGCGTGCGCGCTGGCCAGTCACCAGCTCCGACAACCGCTTCAAGTTCAAGCTGTTGCTCACGGTTCGACGAGCACCCGCATCAGGTCGTCGGCCCGGAAGCAGAGCTTTTGTCCCCCCAGACGTACGATACAGGGGCTACCCGACTGCAGCATCTCGACGAGCACGCCCTGCCGCATGCCGATCTCTTCGAGGCGATGGACCTGCTCAGGCGAGCCCAGAAGTTGTGAGATCCTCCCTTGCTGGCCCGCCGCAAGGCACTGCAGGGGCAGCATTTCCCGCGAAGGCAACATGGTTGAATCTCGCTTGAGGAGCCTCCTGAGAACCAATCTCAAGAAGCCTTCGCGATTCTAGAAGCCCTCGCCAACATAAGCAAGCGCGCGGACCCGCTCGCCGGGCCAAGGATCAAAGCGGCGGGAACTTCGGGTATTCCGGCGAGGCGTACCAAGCGTCTTCGAGCGCCTGCATCACCGCCAAGACGCGGTCCTCGCGCCAGGCGCTCGCGGCAACCTGCACGCCAACCGGCATCCCTGCGCTACCGGCTTCGGTATCGATGGCCGCCCGCACCGCCAGGTCGGACGTGCGCTGCCGGTCCGACTCCTCACCGGGTCGCACGCGCGTGATCGAGATCGTACCGGCGGGGTACCCCAGCAAATTGAACAGCATCGAACTGCTCGCCGCATGCGATAAGAACTCGCTTGCCCCGTGTCGCAACGCCGGCAGGGCGCACACGGGCCCCAACAAGACGTCGATCGATTGCGCCAACATGGCCGCCTGGAACCGCTCGAGATACCGTGCGCGGGCAGAGGTCTGTTGCCAATAGGCATCGGCCGAGATGCCGCCAATCTGGCCCAGCAGCCCGCCGATCTGCTCCTGTCCCGCGGCGCGGAGCATCGCTCCGAGCGTGCGCCGTAAAGGCCCCGGCAAGCGAGCCATCATCAGCAATTTTGCGACTCGCTTATCGCGCCGGCTCGAGCCCAGCAAGCGCCGCGCATCGGCACCACCGTCGGCGCTCATCAGCTTGAAATAGATGGACAGCGCCTCGGCGAAATCGGGAGGCGAGAACGGGACGACCTTCATCCCGCGCGCGGCGAGCGAATCGGCCGCCTCGCGCACAGCGCGACGAATGGCCGGTGACGGCTGCATCGCTCCGTCGTCGGTCCAATATCCGACGGTCAGTTGCTCGAGTTGCACGTCGGCCGGATCGCGCCAGGCCACCGGCGGAATCCGCGTGTCGACTTGTTCCAGCCCGGGCGCCGCGAGCACCGACAGCGCCAGATTCAAATCGGCCACATGCCGGGCGAGCGGGCCGGCCGCCGTGACCAGCGATTCCATGCCGTTCCAGTTCGTCCGGCTGCCGGACTCGGGCAGGCGCCAAGAGGTCGTCTTCAATCCACAGATTCCGCAGCTATGTGCGGGTTGCCGAATGCTGCCGCCCAGATCGTTGCCCAACCCCAGCGCGACGCCTCCCGCGGCGACCATCGCGGCTTCGCCGCCGCTGCTGCCGCCAGGCCCACGGTCGACACACCAGGGATTGTTGGTCCGCCCGTAGACCGGGTTGTCGGTCTCATGCATCACCATCAACTGCGGAATGTTGGTCTTGCCCAGGACGATCGCGCCGGCGGCCCGCAACCGCGACACCAGTACCGATTCGCCCGAAGTGACTTCGTCGAGCGCGTCGACGCCGATGGTCGCGCGTGTTCCCGGGACGAAGAAACATTCTTTGACCGAAATCGGCACGCCATGCAGCGGGCCAAGCGGTTCGCCGCGCCGTTGGCGGTCGTCGGCTGCCTGGGCTTCGACGCGCGCAGCCGCGAACCGCGGAACGACCATCGCATTGATCAGCGGGTTGACCGCTTCGATCCGGCGAATGTGGGCATCGACCACGGCAAAGGCCGTCAGCTCGCCCGCGCGAATCCGGCGCGCCAGCTCCGTCGCGCTCTGCCAATAAATTTCCTCGGACGGGGCGTGGCTCGGTGATACGGCGGTGATGCTCATGCAACTCGTGGGGCTAGATCGGCGGTCGAGCGGGATAGTCGGGCTGCGCGCGAAAGTGCCGTTCGAGCGCCGCCATCACGGCCAGAACAATGTCCTCGCGCCAATGCCGCCCTGCAACGTGCACGCCGACGGGCAGACCAGCGCTGTTCGCTTCGACAGCCGCGACGGTACGCTCGACCAGGCAGCGCCCCGGCGCGCGGGGACTCGCTTCGCCTGGCTGCACGCGGCCCGCGGCCACGACGCCGGCCGGCATGCCCAGCAGGTTGAAGAGTCCCGTGTAAGCGGCTGTCAGGCCCAAGTAGCTCGACGAACCGTGCAGCGGCGCCGGGACTGGATGCGGTGGACCGATCAACACGTCGAGTTCAAGCGCGTCCATCGCCGCCAGAAAACGCGTCGTGTATTCGGCCCGTTCGGAAATGCGTCGCCGAAGTCCATCGGCCGAAAGGTTGCGCAGATTCTTCAAACTCGAGGCCAAGCGTTCTTGGCCGAACAGCCGCAAGGCGACGCTCGCCATCGGGCGCTGCCAGGCCGGCATGCGGACAGCGCGCATCAGGCCCGAAAGCCGGGGATCGAGCTTCGTATCGCCCAGCATCCTCACGAACGCGGCCCCGCCATCGCAGAAGATCAGATTCACGAGCAGATCGGTGGCCGCTTGCGGGTCGGGGAGCGTAAACGGCCGTACGTCGGCGCCCGCCGCGCGTAGAGCGTCGGCCGCACTCCGGACGACACGGCGAATGGACGGTGCAATGGGAAACAGGCCTTCATCCTCGTAGACGCCCACGCGCAGTTGCCGCACGTCGATCGCCGCGGAGCTGGACCAGGGAATCGGAGGCACCGTGGGATCGGTCGTTTCCAAGCCCGGCGCCGCGAGAACCTGCATCGCCAGTTCCAAGTCGGCGACTTCTCGAGCCATGGGCCCCACCTGCAGAATGGAATGCAGCCCGGCCAGGTTGGTCGGCATCCACCGTTCACCGCGTGTGACCGTCGTCACCGGCAGGTCGACTTGCGTCAGGCGGCCGGAGGTTGGTTTCAGGCCGTGCACTCCGCAGCAATGTGCCGGGTGCCGGATACTGCCACCGGCATCGGTGGCCAGGCCCAGCGCCGATCCGCCCGCGGCGAGAATGGCTGCTTCGCCGCCACTGCTGCCGCCGGGGCTGCGGTCTAGATTCCACGGATTGTTCGTGCGTCCGAACAGCGGCCCGTCGGACTCCATATACATGGCCAACTGCGAGACGTTCGTCTTGCCAACGACGATGGCGCCTGCCGCGCGGAGTCGGGCCACGAGCGGTCCGTCGAATTTGGCGAGACGCCGCGCCAAGCGCGGCAATCCCAACGTCGAAGCCGTGCCAGCGACATCAAGACATTCCTTGATCGTCACTGGCACGCCGAACAGCGGACCCAGTGGTTCGCCGTGTTTGCGCGCCGCATCGGCGGCCGCGGCCGCGCGGCGAGCTTCGTCGAAACACGGACAGATCACCGCGTTGAGCTGGCGATCGACTTCGGCGATGCGCGCGAGGTGTGCCTCGATGACCTCGCGCACCGAGAGTTCGCCCGACGCCATCCGCTGAGCGAGCCGCGCGGCCCCCTGACCGATAATGTCCGCCGTCGCCGGCACCGAAGTCGCCATCTTTACCGACTGTTTGAAAGAATCAGTCCCCTTCGCGGCGCAGTGACGACATCTTAGGCCGTGCGCACACAAAGGACTACTCGGCTCCCCACGCTGTCCCCTGGTGCATGGCGGTGCGAATCGGGCAAATGTTACGCGATCGCCGGCGGGTCGAGCTTGTCGGCTAACCCCAACCAGCGCCGCACTCCGCTCCAGACCTGTCCGACGAGCTTGCCGGACAGAAGATCCTCGGTCAGGGTGGCCCTTTCCGCGGAAAAATTGCGCCAAACCGCCTCGATATATGGGGTCGCCGTTTCGGCCAGGCTCGCGTAGAGACCGCGTTCGCGCACGTCGGCCAACGACGAGCGGTAGTGGTCCAGGATATGTCGATCGAAAAGGTTCCCCACCACGACAAAGCCCGAAACGACGCCACGGCCGACTCCGTCCAGCTTGCTCAGGCTCGACAGGGCAATGGCCGTCGAGACGTCGGCCAGCGAAACGCCCTCGCGATTGGCCAGCTCGCGCATCTGTTGCCACATCGCTTGCAGTTCGGCCTGCGGGATCAACTTAGTCGGATCGATCTGCGCCACCGCCGCGCGCGTTTGCTCGACCGTCTCGCGCAGGCCCTCGTACGACAACGGCGGCGTGTCGAAGGCCTCGGCCGAAACCCTCGAAGCCCGCGCCACAGCCTCGAGCAAGTCGTCGACTTGTAGAATGGTCGAAGACGGATCGATGACGCCCTGGCGCTTGAGCTCCTCGCCCCACTCGCCCAACAGCGTACTCGATCCATAGGCCAGGTCGCTCAACACAGCCAGCACCGTCAGCGGCGAAACGTGCAACGTCGCCAGGCCAGCCATCTCGACGAAATTACCTACTGCTTTGCGAGCCACAAAATTCTCGACCGCCGGGGGCGCGCCGGCCGAAGCTCCAGCGGCGCGCTGTACGCCGCCGATGTCGTCCGCCAGATAGTCGAGCATCTGCCGGACGAGCACCGAATAGGTCTTCGAGTCTTGAAATGCGCGCGGCACGAGCAGGCTTGTCCCTTCGCGGACCGTGCCCGCTACGATGCTGGCGCCCGAACGCAGGGCCCGCTCGGGCAGCGACAGACCATAGAGCAGATAGTTTTGCACCGAGGCTGCCGACGGTTCGTTGCCAACGGTCGCCGCCGATTTGTCCAAGGCATCGCTCACGCTGAATTTGCTCCCGTTACGATTCACGCCGCGCAGCAGCAGGCTCGGGCGGCGCGACTTGCGGCAAGGGTTCTTCATCGCCATCCGGCGAAACTTGCGGTCCTGGAGATGTCCCCTGCTCTGCCTGCCGGTCGAATACGCTGTGCCAGGCCCGCTGCAACCAGGGCATGCCCGGCAATTTCACCTGGAGAAAATTCGCCGGTGGTCCGCCGATCAACACCAGCAAGTAATAGCCGATCACCAGTCCCACCAGCCCTCCACCGACGATGCTGATGAACTGCCGCAGCATCGCGAAAAAACCGGGCGACTTCTGGCGCCGACGCAGCGCGGACGGCATCGCGGCCGCCTCGACCTCCCAGTTCGACGCACCGAGAGGTTGGTCGGTCGTCGGCTCCACGGCTCCCGCGGGAGTGGTCATATTCTCGACGCCGCAATGCGGGCAGTCCCAGCACACCGGCTCGGTGAAGTCGGTCTCGTTCAGTTCGGCCGGCTGACCGCAGGCAGCGCAATGTTGCACTTCGGTCATGGGGAACTGCCTTCCACGAAAGCGAGCTGGGAAGCGAACCGTCAGTCTAGTCGTTGGCGATCAAAAGCCATAAAGCGGTCCCAGCTTCGACCGCAGATGGTTCATTAGGGCAGCATGCGACAACGGGCGACCGGTAACGCGCTGGACGAGTTCGGCAGCCGAATAGCGCTTGCCATGACGGTGAATCTTGTCTCGTAGCCAGCCCAGCAGCCCACCGGTCTCGCCGCGGCGCAACAGCGCGGGCAGGTCGCCCAAATCGGCGATAGCCTGTTCGAAAAACTGGGCCGCATAGAGGTTGCCGAGGGTATAGGTTGGAAAATAGCCCAGGAGCCCGGCTGCCCAATGCACATCCTGCAACACGCCGTCGGCGTCGGTCGTTGAAACGGCGCCCACGACGTCGCGATAGCGCTCTTGCCAGGCGCCGGGCAAATCGCCCACGCGCAGCTCATCGACGAGCAAGGCCTGCTCGAGTTCGAAGCGCACGCAGATGTGCAAATTGTAAGTGGCTTCGTCGGACTCGGTGCGAATCAACGAAGGCTGCACGCGATTCGCTGCGCCGTAGAACGCGTCGAGCGGCGTTTCGCGAAATGCCGGAAACGCGGCTTGGAGCTGCGGATAGAAGAATTCCCAGAAGGGCAGGCCGCGGCCGACGAGGTTCTCCCACATTCGCGATTGCGATTCGTGGATGCCTAGCGATACGGCTTCGCCCAGCGGCAAACCGTAATGTTCCGCCGGTAGGCCCTGTTCGTACAGTCCATGCCCTGTTTCGTGCAGCGTGCTGAAGAACGCGTCGCCGAAATCGTGCTCGCGGTAGCGCGTGGTCAGGCGGCAATCGCGCGGCCCGACGGTGCTGCAAAACGGGTGTGCCGAAACATCCAGCCGCCCGCGCTGAAAATCGAAACCGATCGTCGCGGCTGCCTTGCGTCCGAGCGCCTCTTGTGCCGCGACGGCGAAACTTCCCGCGAGCACGCGTTCGTCCGGGCGCTGCCGGGCCTCGGCAATCTGTGCGACCAGCGGCACCAGCTCGGCGCGTAAATCGGCGAGCACGCGTCCAACCTCGGCCGATTTCGCCAGCGGCTCATAATCGTCGAGCAGCGCGTCGTAGAGCGGTCCGCCCGTGCACAGGGCCTGTGCCTCTTCCCGTTTGAGCCGCAAGACCTGATCGAGGTGCGGCGCGAACATGGCGAAATCGTTCTGCTTGCGCGCCCGCTGCCAGGTCTGCTGTGCCAGGACGGTCGCCTCGGCCAGCGCCTCGACCAGCCGTTGCGGTAGCCGAGTTCGCTTGTCGTAGCGGCGTTTGAGGTGATAGATCGTCGCGCCCGAATCGCTCTGGCGATCGGCAGCCCACGAACTGGCCGCCAATTCGCCCAGCGCCGCGCCATAGTGCAGATCGGTTTCGCGGGCATGCCCCAATCCGGCCATCAGCCTCGCCTGCTCGGCGCGGTATTCGGCCCCCTCGGCGGGCAACAATACCTGCTCGTCCCACGACAAGAGCGATTCGATCGAGTTCAGCACTGCCGTTTCGCGGGCATGCGTGCAAACATTGTCGTACGTCGTTCGAAGATCGCTGGCCATGCGTCACTCGCGGGGAGAAAAGACAGGCGCGCGAGGGCTAGCGGGCCTGTCGCCGGGCGAGCCTACCCGGCGCGGAAAGAATGTGCAATCGCCTGCGGGTTCATTGAAAGCCGAGATTGCCTTCGATCTCGCGGGCCTTCGTGCTCGCGCCCGCCGCCGGATCGTGCAGGGCATCGTCCCGCATGTTGGGCATATTGGGTGTGCGCAGCGGATCGAAACCGGCGTCGTTCATTGCGCAGCCGCCAAGCGCCGGGGTCAGGCCCAGGCAAAGGGAGATTGCGAAGGCGGGGCGACGAAGCAGCGAGTACATGGACGACCGGGCGAATCGTGAAGGCCGACCCGGACCGCAGGATGCGGTCGAGTTTGCGGCACGAGTTTGCCAAAACGATTAAGTGCGGTCCAGGTCGATTGATTTGCGCCGGCGCACGGATAAAAGAGTAGTCTACGCCTGACCTTTCCCGCTCCGGTTGTGCCCTCTTTCGCGTGGATCGTGCCGTGCTCGATGTGCTAGTAGTCGCCCCCCACCCGGATGACGCCGAGCTGGGGATGGCGGGCGCCATTCTGCAGTTCAAGTCGCAGGGGCTCGCCGTCGGAATTCTCGACCTCACGAGTGGGGAACCCACGCCACACGGCAGCCTCGAGCTGCGGGCCCGGGAGACCGCCGCTGCCACCGCGGTGCTGGGCATCGACTGGCGGCGCAACCTTGGGCTGGTCAACCGCAGCCTGGAACCGACGCTCGAAGCGCGGCGCCAGGTGGCCGAGGTGTTTCGCGAGACGCGGCCGCGCTGGATCTTCGCGCCGTACTGGGTCGATGCCCATCCCGATCACCTGGCGGCGACCGAGATCGTCGAGGCAGCGCGGTTCTGGGCGAAGCTCAGTAAGAGCGATCTGGCCGGCGATCCCTACCATCCGCCGCGGCTGCTCTACTACCACTGCATGCACCTCAGGCTGGCGTTGCAGCCGGCGCTGGTGCTCGACATCACCGCCCATTGGGAAGGCAAGCGTCGCGCGGTGGAGTGCTACCACAGCCAATTCATCGCCGGGCGGCCGGACGAACCGCCGACGTTTCTCGATCGCGTCCGCGACCAGGCGGCCTACTGGGGCTGGACGATCGGCACCAACTACGGCGAGCCCTTTTCGAGCCGCGAGCCGCTGGGGGTGTCGAGTCTCGCGGCGCTGCTGTAGGGCCGCATCGTTCGTAGCGAGCGTTCCGGCAAATTCGATTGCAGCGATTGGTCGCAAGGTGCCGATAAGAAGGACGATCGACCACGCGCGCCGCGTGGGCGCTTGCATTCACGTCAGGGGGGAACTGCCGCGAATCGAGCCCAAACGAGTGCGATGAAACGTCTGCTGCTGGCCGCCATCTTGCTGCTGCAAGCGGGTTGTTCGTTTCTACCGCTGCCTTACCGGCAGCCGGTGGTTCACAACCCATTTCCACAATTGACCAAGGTGGCCGTCGCGCCGTTCTTCAATCTCAGCACCGAGGCCAGCGCCGACGGCCGTATGTTCGCGCTCAGCTACTTCAACGAGCTGCAGGCGATTCCCGGCTTCGAGGTGATCCCCATCGGGGTCGTTGAACAAGTGCTTCAGCAGCACCAACTGCACCTGGAATCGCCCGCCGATGCGCGGCGCCTGGCCCAATTGCTAGGCGCCGATTGTGTCGTCGTCGGAGCCATCACCGATTTCTCCGAGTACTACCCGCCGCGCTGCGGGCTGCAGGTCGAGTGGTACGCCGCCAACCCGTGCTATCACCCGATTCCACCCGGCTATGGTCTGCCCTGGGGCAGTCCCGAAGAGGACAAGATCCCCAAATCGTTTGTGTTCGACGCCGAACACGCCAAGGCCAGGGCCGAGCTCGCGCAGCAAACACCGCCCTACCAACCAGAGTCCGCGCAGATTCCGCTGCTGAAGCCAGCGCCGGCGATGCCGGGGCCTGCCAGCGAAGTCGAAGGCCAGATGATGGCGCACCTCGAGCCGGTACCCGATGGCGTGTCGACGCCTGGTTGCGCTGCAGGCGCAGGCGGCGCGCATGGTCCTCCGCCATGTCAGCCCAGCGACGAGCCGGTGCTCCGGCACACGCGCATCTATCACGGCCACGACAGCGATTTCACCAACGCACTGGTCAATTATGCGGCCTTTCGCGATGACGCGCGTTTTGGCGGTTGGCAGAGCTACTTGCAACGAAAGGATGATTTCATTCGTTTCTGTTGTCACTTGCATATCACCGAAATGCTGAGCTCTCGCGGCGGTGCAGAAGAGTCGCGAGTGGTGTGGCGCTGTACTTCCGACCGATAAGACGTAGGGTGATCGGCAGCAAATTCTGCCGCCGAGTCACCGGGAAGCCGGAAGGAGGCGGCGGTGAGTCAGGACATCAACGTGTTGGCGCTGGTCAAGGGTGCGGAACGGTACGTCTTCTTGTACGACGATGCGAGCCGCGCCGAAACGTTGCGGGTCCTCGGCCGCTACGCCTCGAACCCCGAGTTGAGCTTCACCTGGTACGACGCCGCCGTCCTGAGCCAGAAGATTCGCCAGGACGCCGCCGAAGCCAAGCCGCAGCGTCACGCCCGCTTCCAACTGCCGCTGGCGGCCGAAGGCGACGAAGCGACCTGAGCCGACTATGCCCCGGAGTCCGTCGGCCGAAACTCGATCTGCGCGACGCGATCGCACGGCCGAACCTTCTGCGACTCCGCCCGGCGAATTCACTCGCAGCGTCGAGCGGTTCTTGCGTTATCAGCGCGTCGAGCGCAATGCCTCGCCGCTGACCGAGAAAAGCTACGGCGAAGACCTGGCGGCGCTGGAGCGCTATTTGGCCGAACAATCGCGTGGGCCGGCACCGGGCCCCAGCGATCTGACCACGCTCGATCTGCGCGGCTATGTCGCCTCGCTCCACGAGGCCGGCTATGCCAAGGCCACGATCGCCCGGCGGCTCGCCTCCTTGCGCAGCTTTTTTCGCTACGGGCAACGCGAGGGCTGGGTCCGCACGAATCCGGCACGCCCGCTCCGCAATCCGCGGCGGCAGCGCAAACTGCCGCACTTTCTCTCGACCGCCGACGTCGGCACCTTGCTCGAGGCGCCACCGCGGAGCGGCGCCGCCGGCCTCCGCGATCGCGCCATCCTGGAGACTTTGTACTCGGCCGGGTTGCGCGTCAGTGAACTCGTCGGGCTCAACGACGGCGACCTCGACCTGGCCGCCGGCGTGGTGCGCGTGCGCGGCAAAGGGCGCCGCGAACGACTTTCGCCGATCGGCTCCCATGCCGACGCCGCGCTGCGGCGCTGGCTGAGCGTTCGCCAACTGCACCCGCGCGCTCCTCAAGGGGTGCAAGCGCCCGTGTTCACCAACAAGTTCGGCCGACGGCTGACCACGCGCAGCGTGGGCCGGATGTTGGAGAAGTATCTGCGCGCGACCGGGCTCGACACGCGGACCTCGCCCCACACGCTACGGCACAGCTTTGCGACCCACCTACTCGACCGCGGTGCCGACATCCGTAGCGTGCAGGAACTGCTCGGTCACAAGAGTCTGGCCACCACGCAGATCTATACCCACGTCAGCACGGCCGTGCTGCGCGAGGTCTACGAACGCGCCCACCCTCGGGCACGCTGACGGCTCTGCACCCAACGGCCGGCCTTAGACGAGCCCGCGCCGGACAGCCCACACGGCCGCCTGCGTACGGTCGGTCGCACTGATCTTGCGCAGGATGTTTTGCACGTGCTCTTTGACCGTCTCGATGCTGATTTCCAGCGATCGGCCAATTTCCTTGTTGCTCAGGCCCAGGGCGACGTGCCGGAGCACCTGCGTTTCGCGCCGGGTGAGCGACACCCCTTCGCCGACGGTGACCTCGGGCGTTTCCATGGCGCCGGCCACGCGCTGCAACTCGCTGGAATGCGCGCCGCTCCGTCCGGAGGCGGCCGCCGCGATGCTCGAGATCAATTGCTCGCGGGTGCAACCTTTGAGCAGGTAGTCCTTGGCGCCCAGCGTCAACGCGCGGGCCATATAGGTCGGGTTGTCATAGGTCGAAAGCATCACCACCGGGAGTTGCGGAAACTCCTTGCGGAGCGCTTCGAGCGCTGCCAGCCCGTCGGTATCGGGCATGCGAATGTCGAGCAGTACGACGTCGGGGTGCAGTTCGCGAGTGAGCTGGATGGCCTCATCGCCCGTGCCAGCCTGGCCGACGATTTCGGCACCCGAACCTTGGAGCAAACTCGACAGACCGGAACGGACGACCTCGTGGTCGTCGGCAATCAAGACGCGCAGACTCATGTCAGCACCTAATTCCATAATCCCGATGAGAGCCGCGCCGCATCCCGCGGCAGGCCTCGGCAGTTGAAATGAGTTCCGACGCCCCCTGCGCCCGAACATAGAACGGCGGCCAGAATTGCCGCCCCGCCGCCGACTCTCCTCGGCAGTCCCCACGTAAAGAGTAGTCGTTATGACCCGTAAGGCAAGAACCAGATTCGGGGAACTTTAGCCGTTCGTTAGGCAATGTCCTTGGAGATAAAGTTTTCTTGATTGGAAAATTGTCAGAAAAAAACTTGCTTGGGCGAAGCGACCGAATACTGGATCGCGTCAAGCGGCAGCAACTGCGACGAATTGCCGGGGTTTCCCCGACACAGGCCTGCCTCACAAACAGCCGCAGGGTTCGCGGTTTCCTTCGACGGAAAGATTACTCCTGTCCGCGCCGTTCGGACAATCGCGCGGTCGCTGGGCGAGTAGCGCTATTCGATGTGATTGCCGATGCTGGGGCCAACACAACGCGAGAGCTGCAATCGATTGAACCTACTTGGTCTGCTCCTGCGACGACCGTCGCCTGGCCCTGTTGGAATCCGGTCGCCCCTCTGCTTATCCAACCCGAAACGAAGCGATCGCTGCGGCCATGGCCGTCTGATGATCTTTGTCCCAGGGCGGACCGATGGACCTTCTCAGGTTCCGGAAGTAGGCATCGAGGTCGCTGATCCGCAGCGCCACCTGCATGGCCTCGAGCACCTGCTTCCTGTCATACCAGTGGACCGCCCAGCCGCGGCCCGCGGCCGCGCTGGCAAGCGACTGGCGGTACATCACCCAGTCGGCGACATTCTGCGCGCGGTAGTCGCGAATCCGTTCGGCAACGGTCGGCGGTAGCTCGGGGCACTGACGCAGCGCGATTCCGCGTATGCGCCCAGGCATTGTCGCCGCCACGGCGTCGAGTGCGAGCCGAGCGTTCCGTACGGCCGACTCCCGCACCCGTTCCACCAAGGCCACTGCCTCGTCGAGCGGAAGCGATTGCGCCTCGCAGTGGTGGGGGATCTTCGGCAAGTCGTCATCGACCAGCTCGACCCGGCGGCGATCCAGTAGCGTTCCGTCGGCAGCCGCCGTGACGAACACCGCCCATCCACCGTGATCCGATACCCCGACGGTCCCCGCGGCCTTGGACATGTGGTGGCGCTCGTTGCGGTTGCGATCTGTGTCCCGGAGCGAGCGGTCCTCGGTTCGGCAAGCTTGCCGAGTGGCCATCGCACAGAACAGAAAACGTAGACGCAGCGAAATCCTCGAGTCAAATCGACAGCGGCATCGGCCGACCGACCGGCCTGATGCGCGAACCCCAGGGCTTCGCGAAAGCGTCGGGGCGACACGACACCAGTTGAGCCTGTTGCGGTCGGCGTATGGATTCGGAACGCACAAACGTGTCGAAAGTCTGCCAAGGAATCAAATGCCTGCTCGCCAAAACGACCCAGACTTGGGACACAGCTTGCGGAATGCTCGGATAGCAACAGTGACGCGATGGCCGTGTTCGCCGCAGCGCGTGGTCATAGGCTGGGTACACGTTACCCGAACTGCTCTGCCAGCGCGACAATGATGCCTTCAGGCCCGCGGATGTAGGCAAGCCGATACGTGTCCTCGTACTGCATTTCGCCAATGAGCTCGGCACCGCGGGCGCACATTCGCGCAACCACAGCGTCGATGTCATCGACAGCGAACATAATGCGACGGATGCCCAGCGTGTTTACCGGCGCGTCCACCGGCCCAAACCTGATCGCGCTGGGCGTATGAAACTTGTCCAGCTCAATGCCCTGTCCATCGGGAGTCCGCATCATCGCGAGAGTGGCCCGGACATCGTTGAGCCCAATCAGTCTGCCGACCAGAGGCCCCTCGACGGTCGTCTCTCCCTCGAGCTTGAGACCCAGTTCGATGAAGAACGCCTTGGTGGCTTCGAGATCGTCGACAACGATGAGGACGTTGTCCATTCGTCTAAGCGTCATTTCCTTCACCGTCGATTCACTGTCGATGCCCGTACTTGCTGCAATCCGCGCACAAGTCGCGATCTCCCAACAGATTGCGCTGGCCGTGACCGGCCGGTTCGCAGCTTGTCAATCACCGTTTGAATCACCAGACTGCGGCCAGCAGTTGCCGGGTTGGCCGAAGTATGAACTGGCCAAGCCGGCAACTTTTTTGAACTGGATGTTACGCCGAGAGAAGATGCCGAATTCATGGCATCGAAGCAGAAATCCCCCCGAATTGCTCGCCGCAGGGCTGGATTTCGCGAAAAGTCGGGGCGAGAGGACACCGGTTGAACTTTTTCGGGATGGCATCAGGAATGAAATCCACTGTTCGGCAAGCCCTCTTGTTCGTTGGCTGGCACCCTCACGAACCAACACCCATCGCCAAAACGACCCA
>JAIBBZ010000050.1 GCA_019694435.1 Pirellulales bacterium | reverse complement strand
GACGGCCAACAGCCGGCCCAGGGCCCCGTTCAACGCCGTCTCGGCGCCCATCAATCCCTGCATAGCCGCCGGGTCGCCGGGCTTCGCGGCCGCGGCCTGCTGGGCCGACACGGCCGCACCGCGGGCGCGCTCGACGGCCTCGAGCGTCTCGCGCTCGTGGCTCATATAGCCCTTGGCCGTTTCGACCAGGTTGGGAATCAAGTCGTTGCGGCGCTTGAGCTGGACGTCGATCTGCGAGTAGGCGTTCTTGAACTTGTTGCGCAGCGTGACCAGCGAGTTGTAGATGCCGACGACAAAGACCACGAGGACCAGCAGGATCAGCAGGCCCACGAGAAACACGACGCCGATCATGCCCGCTGCAACACCCATAGGACTAGCTCCGCAACCTGCTTCGAAGTGATGGCGCCGCACGACCCCGGCGCCGGCGCGGCGCACGCAGAGAATACCCCAGCGGACGGCGGCTGGCGAGCGTTTTCGCGTGTGCCGGCACCGCAGGCCGCCCGCCGCCACGCGCCCGGCAAGCATTTCGCTCGGCCCGCCCGAAGATTGGCCCGGCTTTTGTCCCGGCGGTATGCTGACGGAGCCGGAAAAAGACGGACCGAGAGGCGGCCTGCCCTGCTTTGTTGCACCACCTTGCTGGCGGAGGATCTGGCCATGGCGCATCCGCGCGATTCGTTCGAGCGTCGCGAGTTTCTCAAGTCGGGGTTGCTGGCCGCAGGAGCGACGGCCGTCGGGGTCGGCCTGACGAGTCCCGGCGCCCCATCTGCCCACGCCGCCGCGCCCGAGGCGCCGGCCCCTGCACCCGCGGCGACCAGTCCCGAGGGGATTCCGCTGCGTGCCTTTGGCCGGACGGGCCACACGCTGCCGATTCTCGGCATGGGCGGCTCGGCGATGACCCAACTGTTCATCCAGGCCTACGGCGTCGAGCTGTTGCCGATCGACGAGCGCATCGCCATGGTCCGCCACGCGTTCGACTCGGGCATTCGCTATTTCGACACGGCCCGGGTCTACGGCGAGAGCGAATCGATCGTCGGCCGTGGTCTCAAGGGCGTTCGCGAGCAATGCTACGTCGCCACGAAATGCGCCGTGGCCGATCCGGCGCAGGTCCGCAAGAGCGTCGAGACGTCGCTCAAGCAGCTCGACATGGACTATGTCGACTGCCTGCAGATTCACAGCCCGGCGATCGAGCGCGTCGGCTTCGAGAAGGCGATGAAGCTGCACGCCGAGGTGGTCAAGCTGCGCGATGAAAAGCTGCTGCGGTTCATCGGCCTGACCACGCACGTGGCGTTCGAAGACGTGCTGAAGATGATCGAGACCGACGGCTTCGACCAGGTGCTCCTGGCGTACGGCTATTTCCGCAAGGGCATGGACACCATGCTCTCGAATACCAAGATCGAGTATCGCGAGCGCTGCCTAGCCGCGGCGCACCAGCGCCAGATGGCGATCGTGGCGATGAAGGTGATGGGCGCGAACATCTTCAGCCACAACGCCGAGAAGCTGGTGCCCGACTTCCCCGCAGCGACGCGTCAGGCCCTGCCGGCCGCGGCCATTCGCTGGGTGCTGGCCGACGACCGCGTGAGCCTGCTGAACATCGGCGTCTCGCTGCCGGCCGACGTCGACGCCAACCTCGCGACGCTGCGCGGCGACTTGCGCCTGACCGCCGAAGACCGCGCGGCCCTGGCCACCTTCGCCCAACGGGCGTATGAGTCGCAGTATGTGACGGAGCTGAAGGTGACGTAGGGCGCGTCCTGCCGGGTCGGTGTCATGAGCGGCACATTGCACTCGCTGGCGAGCGGCGGGTTATTGTTCGTCACGGCCCTCACTTGGGCAACGCTGATGGTGGCGCTGTCGCCGAAGTTTGGCGTGCTCTTCCTCAGCGTCATTCTCGGCGGCATCAGCGCCAGCCTGTACTGGCTGCTGCGCGGCCGCCGACATGCCGTCTTGCTGGCGACCAGCCTGGCCGGGCTGTTCGCCTGGGGGTCGCTGTTGGTCGCCGCTCGCTGGAGTTGATCGAAGGATCGCCTGCCGGTGGTGCGGCCACACTGAAGGCCGGCGCGCACGCGGCGCTCGCACCGTCTAACCGCCGGCCGCCTGGAGCTTGGTCTGCAATTGCTCTTTGATCTTGGCAAAGGCCGGGTTGTTGGGCTGGTATTGGTCCAATTGCTTCAACAGGTCGCGGCATTTGTAGTCTTCGAACGAGCGATCGACCATCACCTGCACCGCGGCCGGGGTCCAGAATTGCGGCGGCACGTCGAAGCGATAGTCGGCTTCGTACAAATACGGCGCGTCGATCAAGGATCGGGCATACCGGGTCTCGCGATAGCGCCAGATCTGCGTGGCCAACTGCGGCATGACGAACCAGCATGCCACGGCCATGATCGCCGCGGCAGCGACGCGCAGCGCGAGGGCCGGCACGCGCAGCGCCAGTCGGCCGACGCCCGTCGCGACCAGGTAAGCAGCGACGCCCAACGCGAGCGCGCCGACCCAGCGCGCCGTGGTCGGGGGCTCGTCGCCGCGGAACCAGCGCTCTGTCGCGGCGAACGGCACCGAGGCCAAGAGCAACCCACCCAAGAGCGTCTGCACGAGCCCGACTGCCCGGCACAGCGAGGGAAACGCCTCGTGCCAGGGACGCGGATCGCGGGCTTTGGGTCGCGTGGCCGGCGGCAAGTCGACCAGCGACAAGACCTCGGCATCGTGCCCCAGGTAGGTCGTCTTCCACAGCTCGCGCATCGTCCAGGGCAGGATGATGATCGGCCAGAGCACGTTGGCCGTGATCACGTTGAAGCCCGCGTTCCAGAGCAGCAGTCGTTGAGCGCAACGCGGACAGGCCACTTCGCGGCGGCGCTGCAGGCCCCAGCCCAGCACGATAAACATCAACGTGCCATAGCTGACTTGCTTGAGGCTGTCCGACGGCAGCTTGCAGGTCGGGCACGGCAGCAACACCGTGCCCGACGGGGCGTGCGCTTCGGTCGACATCGTGGTCTCCTCGACGGGGAAAGTGATCCGCACGGACGCTGTGCGGCAACGCGCTACTTCTTTTTCTTGCGCGCAGGCCGGGACGCAGGGGCTTGTTTCTTGGACGGACGCTGGGGGGCTTTTTTCGCAGGACCCTGCGCCGCAGCGCGCCGGGCGGCCTTGGCCGTCTTGCGCGCGGCCGACGGTTTCGACGCAGCACTGCCGCCGCGCGTTCCCGCGAGGGCTCGTTCGTATGTGGCCAGGAACTTCTTGGCGGTCGAGCGGCGAAAGAACCGGGCGACCACGTCCAGCGGCAGATCTTCGAGCCGCTTAAAACGGATGCAACTCTTGCCGCGGTCGAGCTTCTTGCCGGTCTTGGCCCAGGCGTCGAGCAACCAACGCTCCTCGGCGCTATCGGCGTAGATCGACATCAAATAGAGCGCCAGGTGGTTCTTCTGCGAGGCCAGCGCCGCAAAGGGCACCGGCTGCCGCGGGTCGCAGTGGTATCCGGCCGGGTAGACGTGATGCGGCACGTAGTAGCCGATCATGCCGTACTGCATCCCCTCTTCGAACCCGGCATCGAGCTGCGGCAGAATCGCCCGGCGGATCGCCGCGAGCGCTGCGCGCCGATCGGCAGGCAAGGCGGCCAGGTATTCGTCGACCGTCGCGGCTTTGGATTGCATGCACGGCGCCTCCGCGAAGCGTGGGGAATGAGCATTCCAGACCAGCGGAGCGTCGATTGTACGCGCTGATCGACCGCGTGGCAGGCCCCGGCCAGACGGCCCGCAGGGGGCTACTGCGCCGCGCAGGAAACCGCGCGGGCCTCGACGAGGACGTCGGCGTGCAGGTCGCCGGCCTCGAGCGTGGTGAGCAGCTCGCGCGTCAGGGGGACTTGTGCCGCGATCCGGTCGGCCATCCGCCGGATGGCGTCCTCGAACAGATTGCGAGCACTGCGGCCGTTGCCGAAATGCTCGTCGCCGGCGGCCAGCGCGGCGGCAAAACATTCGGCCAGCCGTTCTGCCGCCCCGGGACCGAGCACATAGTGGTTCCGCGCACACAGGCCGCGGAAGATCGCGCACAATTCGTCGGCCGAATAGTCGGGGAACTCCAGCCGGCGCGGAAACCGCGACGTCAACCCGGGATTGCTGGCGAGCAGCTCGTCGAGCGGCCCCGGATAGCCCGCCAGAATCACCACCAGCCGGGCCCGATCGTCTTCGACGCGTTTGAGCAGGGCCTGAATCGCCTCGTCGCCATACGGATCGTCGCCCGAGGCGCTCACCAGGCTGTACGCCTCGTCGACAAACAACACGCCGTCGAGCGCTTCGTCGATCTTGCGATGGGTCTTGGGGCCCGTCTGACCGGCGTACTCGGCCACCAGGCCCGACCGATCGGTCTCGACCAGGTGCCCCTTGGCCAAGATCCCCATCGCGCGGAAGATGCGCCCCACGAGCCGCGCGACGGTCGTCTTGCCCGTGCCAGGGTTGCCGCTGAAGATCATGTGCAGGGTCACCGGATCGGCGGGCAGACCCAGCCGGCGGCGCTCGCCCTGCATGCGCAGGAAATTGGCCAGGCAGCGGACCTCACGCTTGATCTCGGCGATGCCAACCAAAGCGTCGAGTTCGGCCAGCACATCGTCAAGCCGCTCCGGCGGCGCAGGCGGGATCTCGACCGCTTTCTCCGGCGCGGGCACCGGTTCGATCAGCTCGGCAAGTTCGTGCGCGGCGCTGGTGCAGCGGCTCGTCTCGGCGACCGGCGCGGCGACGGGCGGCGCGTCGGGGCGGCCGAGTTGCTGCCACAGGGCATATTGAATCATCGAAATCTGGGCCACGGTCTCCGGCGCGGCGCGGCCCTCGATCTTGCCGACCAGGTTGGCCAGGCGCATGACAAGCGTCTGCAACTCCGCGACCCGTCCGCGCAGCGGAGGAAACTGGGCAAACGGCCCGACCAGCGTCGTCCAATCGAGACCGCGAACGTCGGCCTCGGCGCGGGCCAGGAGCTTCTTGACCTGCGCGGGCGACTGCGGTTTGCCGGTCAGATGCGCGGCCAGTTCGGCGGCGAGCAGCTCTTCGCCGGGGCCCAAATGACGATCGGCATGCACCACGTCGACAAACACCTTCAACAACAGACCGCGGTGCAGATCGCGCATCAGGCCCGGAAACTCGCGCGCCGGGCACGGCAGACGCTCGGGCAGCTCGCGCAGGGTCGTGGCGGCAGCCTGGTCGAACAACTCGGCGCACAAGCGCAGGGCCTGCGCAAACTCGGCGACCAACGGGGCCAACGGCGAATCGGCGGCAGTCATCGACGGCAATCCAAGGAACGACCCAGGCAACCGCGGGCGCGGTATGTACAAGCCTAGGTCACTCGGCGACGCTCGGGGGGCGTCCGTTACGACCGGAACAAGCCGACCGGCAGCGCGTGGCCCGCGGCCATCCGCGGCCGGGTCGATGACCGCGCCGGCCACAGTCGCTATCCTGGCGGCAAGCTCCAAAGACCAGGTTTTCCGAGGTGGACGTTGGCAGCCGAGCAATCGCAGACACCGGGCGTGACCGTCGTGTGCCCGATCCGCTGGGGCGACATGGATTCGCTCGGGCACGTCAATAACATCATCTATTTCCAGTACTGCGAATCGGCGCGGATGGCCTATTTCGAGGCCCTGGGCTTGCGCAACTTTCAGCGCCAACCTACCGACGGGCCGGGCATGGTCGCGGCGAACCTGAATTTCCGCCGCCAATTGCGATATCCCGGGACCGTGCACGTCACGGCCAACGTCACCCAGATTAAAGATCGCTCGTTCACGCTCAGCTATCGCCTGGTCGATGCCGAAGATGGCGCGGTCGTGGCCGACGGGGCCAGCGTCTGCGTCTGGGTCGATTATGCCGCCGGTAAAGCACTGCCCCTGCCGACGGCGATGGTCGACCGCATGATCGAGCTGGAGCAAAACCCAGGGCTCCGCGGCGCACCAGCGGACTGACGGCGAAGACCGTGCGCGAAGCAAGCGCCCCATGCGCCTCGACCACCGTGCGCGAACCTCGTCCTGCGGATCACCCACATCAGCATATTGTCCCGCCTGTCTCCTGCCGGAAAGCAACTGTCTTGCCCCCCTCGACGCACCGCAGCGGGTTGCTCTATGGCCTGGGAGCCTACGGTCTGTGGGGCTTGATCCCGTTGTACTTCAAGGCGGTGGCGCAGGTGCCGCCGCTGGAGATCCTCGCGCATCGCGTGGTCTGGTCGTGCGCGTTCCTGGGAATCACGGTCGTCGCGCTGCGGCGCGGGCGGTCGTTTCGAGCGGCCATCGCCCGGCCGGATGTGCGCCGCACGCTGTCGATTACGACCGTGTTGATCGCCGTCAACTGGTTCACGTTTATCTATGCCGTGATGGCCAACCAGATGTTGCAGGCCAGCCTGGGCTATTTCATCACGCCGCTGGTGAACGTGGCCCTGGGCGTGGCCTACCTGCACGAACGGTTGCGCCCCTGGCAATTGGCGGCCGTGGTCGTGGCCAGCGCCGGCGTCGCCAACCTGGTACTGGCCGCCGGCCAGTTTCCCTGGATCGCGCTGGTCGTGGCCGGCTCGTTCGCGTTTTACGGCATGCTCCGCAAGACCGTCGAAGTCGACGGGCTCAACGGACTCTGGGCCGAGACGCTGTTGCTGCTGCCGCCCGCCTTGGCCACGATCGGGTACTTTCTGGCGACCGGCCAGGGCCAATTCGGCCAGGGCACGGCGGCCGGCAGCACGGCCGCGGCCCCCGGTGCCTGGAACACCACGGCGCTGCTGATGGCCAGCGGCGTGGTGACCTCGGTGCCGCTGCTGCTGTTCACGGCCGCGGCGCGGCGGCTGCCGCTGGCCACGCTGGGGCTGTTGCAGTACCTCGCGCCGAGCGTGCAATTTGCCCTGGCCGTGACCGTCTTCGGCGAGCCGTTCAACTCGACGCAATTGGCCAGCTTCGGCTGCATCTGGCTGGCGCTGGCGATCTATACGATCGATTCGTTGCGGGCAGCCGCGGGAGCGCGCCTGGCAACGGCGCGCTAAGGGTTCCGACGCACGAAAACTCCCGCGAGTTCCGCGAAATCTTTTCTACCCAACGGGCATGAACGCCGCTGGATTTGCCTGCGTATTGCTCGATATCGCAGCCCACGGCAAGCCGCGAAACCGGCCCTGTTTACCCAGGCCTTGCGGCGGGTAAGGTTTGCGTGGATTGACCGTGCGACTGTGGTATTATTCCCTGTTGGAGGTCGACAATTGAGGTCGGTCCTCCACGCGTCCGCACAGTCAAGACAGCGCCCCTCTCGTTTGTGGGCGCATCGCGCTAGAGGAAAGGTCCTGTCTATGTGTCGCACGTGGTCTCAATCGGGTTTAGACCGCCGCTTGAGGCGGTTCAGTTGGGGAGCGCTGGCGTGGTTTGCCGTGGCGCTGGTGGCGCTGCCGGCCGTCGCGCAAAAGGGAGACGGTGTCGGCGGTAAGGTCGAAACCAACAAGGCCGCCGAAGCGCCCGCGGAAGAAGCGCCCGCGGACCCGCCGCCGGCCGCAGAGGCGCCGGCGCCGAGTGGCGCGCTCAACAAGCGCGACATCTTCAAGAAGACGCTGGCCAGCACGGTGCTGATTCTCGTCGGCCAGGGAACGGATCACTTCGGCATCGGTACCGGCTTTGTGGTCGACGCCAAGGAAAAGTTGATCGTCACGAATCACCACGTCGTCGAGGACGATTTGGACAAAGTTGAGATCGTGCTGCCGGACTATCGCAACGGCAAGTTGATCACCGAGTTGAAACACTACGTCGACAGCGAAACGCTGCCGGCCAAGGTGATCGACACCAAGAGCATCGTTGACCTCGCGGTGCTGCAGGTGCCCCAACTCCCCGACGACGCCGTGCCGATCAAGATGGCCCAGGTGAGCGCCGAGCCGGGTGAGGAAGTGCATTCGATCGGCGGCAACACGTCGGGCGGTCAGGGGATGTGGATCTTCACCACCGGCACCGTGCGCCAGGTCTACGAGAACACGATCAACGTCGGGTTCCGCATCAGTTGCCAGATGGTCGAGACGCAATCACCCATCAATCCCGGCGACAGCGGCGGGCCGGTGGTCAATTCGCTCGGCGAACTGATCGGCGTCACCGACAGCTACAAGAACAACGTCAATCTGCGCAGCTTCGCGATCGACATCAGCGAAGTCACGAAATATCTCGAAGAAGTCCGGCCGATGCTGCACCCGAAGACGGCCGACGAGTATTTTGCCCGGGGCATGATCTACCTCGACAAGGGCCGTTACCGACTGGCGATCCGCGATTTCAACGAGGCGATCGACCAGGACGACAAGCGACCCGAGATGTTCGTGGCCCGCGGCGATGCGCAGCGGTTCGGCGGCGAGTACGACGGCGCCATCGAGAACTACGCCGCGGCGATCCGTCTCGATCCGAAGCTGGCGACGGCCTTCATGGGCCGGGGCTTCTGTTTCAAGTGGAAGGAACAGTACGAGACGGCGCTACGCGATTTCGCCGAGGCCATCAGCCTGGATCCCACGTTAATTCTCGCCTATCGCGGCCGCGGCGAGACGTACATGGCGATGAACAAGCCGGAAGACGCGGCAAACGAGTACACCGAGGCCATCCGGCAGGCCCCCAGCGACAAGAACCTTTACAACAGCCGGGGCAACGCCTTCCTGGCGATGGGCGAGAACAAGAAGGCCTACACCGACTACACCGAATCGATCCGCCTGGCCGAGGGCACCGACTCGATTCCGTTCTATAACCGCGCCCTGGCCCTCAATGCCGAGGGCGACAAACAGGGCGCTTTGGCCGACCTGACCAAGGCCATCGAACTGTACGACGGCGATGCCGATTTCTTCATGAAGCGGGGCCTGATCCTGCACGAACTCAAAGAGCTGCAAAAGGCCCTCGACGACATGAATAAGGCTCTCGAGCTGCAGCCCAACAACGCGTACCTGTACGTCTACCGCGGCAACATCTTCACCTCGGCCGACATGAAAGACCGCGCCGAGGAAGACTACCGCAAGGCCGAATCGATCGATCCGCAGGCCCTGGCCAAGAAGGTGGCCTCGAAGCACTTCGATCGGCGGTATTTCAAGGTGGTCAACAACACGGGCGAAGACCTGGTCGTGAAGGTCTACTACTACACAAAGAGCGTTGACGGCACCTGGTTGTGGTACCCGGCCGCGTCGGCCAACACGCTGGGCGAACCGGCCGTGTTCGAGGTGGCCTCCGGCAAGAGCGGCCAACTGGTCCACGACGGCTTCGACATCAAGTGCGCCGCCGTGCGGATTTGGGCCGAAGGCCGCCGCACGGGCAAGACCTGGACCGAGCACAAGGACAACATCGTGCCGACCGTACCCGACAACGGTTATGATGCCGAAGATTGGGAGTCGTTCACCTATACGTTCGAGTAAGTCCGGTGCGCAGGAGTCCAACGTGGGCAGCGATGGGTGGCGAAGACCAGTTGTTCGACCATGCATGCGCGTGCCGCGGCGGTGTACGACCGTCGCGGCACTTGCTTTTTCTTGCCTGTTCGCCGGCGTTCCATTCGCCTGGGCCGACGGGACGAAAGTCCTGATCGTCGGCCACAAGCGCGATCATCCTTATCGCACGCACGAGTACCTGGCCGTCGGCCGGCTCCTGGCCGATTGCCTGCGGCAGTCTCCCGGAGTCGAGGCCACGGTCGTCGATGGCTGGCCGCGCGATCCGCAAGCCTGCGACGGCTATGCGGCCGTCGTGCTGTACACCAGCGCCGGCGGCAACCTGCTGCTTTCCGGCGCGCGTCGAGCCACCGCCGAGCGCCTGTTTGCGTCGCCCGCGGGTTTCGTTGCCCTGCATTGGGCCACGGCGGCCGAAGGTGCCGAAGTGGGGCCCGACTATCAAGCCGCCCTGGGGGGCCGCTTCTCGTTCGAATTCTCCGGTCTGCGAGTCGATCAGGCCCGACTGCGCTTCGACTTGCCGGACCATCCGATCCTGCGCGGGATCGAACCCTTCGAGCTGCGCGACGAGTATTACCTCAATTTGCGGTTTGCCGACGGCGCGCAAGGTCTCGTCACGGCCCTGCTGCCGCAGACCGCGGAACAGCCTGCCCTGGAGCAGCGCATCGCCTGGACCCACGAGCGCGGCAGCGGCGGGCGATCGTTCGGGCTCACGGCTGGACACTTCTTCGACAACTTTGCCCGCGAGGATTTTCGTCGGCTCGTGGTGCAGGGAATCCTCTGGAGCGCCAAGCTCGACGTGCCTGCGGCCGGAGCGCCGGTGGCCATCGATGCCGCGGCCCTCGCCTTGCCGCCCGACACGGCGGAGCATCGACAGCCATGAGGCATCATGCCGACAGCCCGTTGATTCTTCGGGTGGTCGCCACGATGCTCGCAACGGCCGGCTTGGGCCTCGCCGGCCTGGTTTCGCCGCTCGTCGCTGCCGCCCCGAAGGTCGTGAAACTCACCCCGGCGAACGGCGACCAGGCGGTCGATCCGGGCACGCGTGAGCTGGTCATCGAGTTCGACCAGGACATGCGCCGCGATGGGCACTCGCTCTGTGGCGGCGGTGAAAACTTTCCGGAAATCAAGCCCGCCCAAGGAGCGCGCGGACCGCGCTGGAAGAGCGCCCGGGTGTTCGTCGTGCCGGTTCGGCTCAAGCCGAACCACACCTACGAGTTGAGCATCAACTGCCCCAAGTTCCAGAACTTTCGCGGCGCGACGGGCGAGTCGGCCGAAGCGACGCCGTTCGGCTTCAAGACGGCGGCGGCCAAGGCCGGTGCAAGCAAACCCCAGGCGCCTGCCGACGCTTTCGATCCGCAGCCGCTCGTTGCCGCCCTGCGCGAGGCCATAGAAAAGAACTACTCCCATCGCGAATTGCATCGGGTCGATTGGGATCAGCGCTTCGCGGAGTTCGCGCCGAAACTGACGGCCGCGAAAAGCGGCGTCGAGTTCGCGCGCGTGGCGGCCGAGCTGCTTTCGGCCACGAAAGACATGCACGTGTTTCTTACGGCCGGCGACCAGCGCTTCGCCGCGACAGGACGCAAGATCGACGCCAACCTGAACCCCGCGGCGTTGCGAAAACAGGTACAGCAGCTCAAGGAACACAAGCCCGCGATCGTGACCGGCCAGCTCGCGGGCGGCATCGGCTACCTGCTCGTCAACAGCCTGCCCGCGGATACCGGAGCGATGCAGCCGGCGCTCGAGGCGATTGCCGCCTGGCAACAAGCCCCGGCAATTGTCGTCGATCTGCGGCTCAACGCGGGCGGCGACGAACGGGCCGGGCGATTGCTGGCCGGCTGCTTCGTCAGCAAGCAGACGCCGTATGCCAAGCATCGCACGATCGCTCCCGATGCGCCCGGCGGGTGGCTGCCCGAGCAACTGCGGAGCTTTGATCCGACACCCAAGGTCCAGCGCTACAAGGGCCGCGTGGCCGTGCTCATGGGTCCCAAGTGCATGAGCTCGTGCGAGTCGCTGTTGTTGATGTTTCGGGCCATTTCCGGGGTGCGGCTCTTCGGCGAGCAGTCTTACGGAAGCACCGGCAACCCGCGGCCCACCGAGCTCGACGACGAGGTCACGGTCTACCTGCCGAGCTGGATCGACATGCAGCTCGATGGCACGCCGATCGAGGGGCGAGGCATCGCGCCGGACGAGGTGGTCAAATTCGGCGCGGCCGCCAACAGGGACAGCGATCCCGTGCTCGACGCGGCCTTGACATGGCTGCGCCAGCCGGCCGCCAGCGGGAACTAGAGACCGCGGCATCCGGACCGCTTGACGGCGCGCCCACGGCTGCCGGACACTGCCGGTTACAGATCTGGCCCTGCCCCCCCTGCCCCACACGCACGACGCGCCTTGATGTACGACATCGCCATCATCGGATCGGGCGTTTCCGGCGCGCGGATGGCGCACGAATTGACCGTCGGCGGCGCCAAGTGCGTAATGCTCGAAGCCGGCGAGGCCTTCGATCGCCACAGTTTTCCCCGCGACGAGTTGGGCTATTCGACGCGGATGTTCTGGGGCGGCGGGCTGGAGATCAGCCGCGACGGCCGCTTCGGCTTCTTGCGCGGCAAGTGCCTCGGCGGCACCTCGGTCGTCAACCAGGCCGATCTCGACGAGTTCGACGAGCTGGCCCTCGACCAGTGGCGCGATCGCTCGGGCGTGGCCTGGTTGCGGGCCGATGAGATGGCCCCCTGGTACCAGAAATCGCTCGGCCAGGTCGCCTCGACCGAGATTCCCGAGGCGTATTGGAATCGCAACGCGCGGCTGTTCATCGATGCGTTCGATCACGGCGGCTGGCACTGGAAGCCGATTCGTCGCGGGCAGAGCGACTGCGCGCTCGACCGCGGCTCCGACTGCATCGTCTGTCTCGGCGGCTGCCCGCGCGACGCCAAGCAAAGCGTACTGGTCACCGCGATTCCGCAGGCCATCGCGGCGGGACTGCACGTCGAGACCCATTGGGAGGCCGAATCGCTCGACATCGACCGCGACGGCGTCGAAGTCCTGGGCACGCAGCGCGGCCAGCCGGCGCGGGTCCGCGCTGCCAAGGTCGTGCTGGCGGCCGGCGCCTTCGGCAATACGGCCATCCTGGCCCGAACGCCCGGCATGCTGCGCAGATTGCCGGCCCTGGGAACGGCCTTCTGCTGCCACCCGCAGTACATGACGTTCGGCGTCTACGACGAGCCGGTCGACGCGCACAAAGGCGCGCTGCAATCGGTGCAGGCGCACGACGAGCGATTTCGCCGTGCGGGCGTCAAGTTCGAAAACGTGTTCGCGCCGCCGATCGCCACGGCCATGCTGCTGCCGGGCGTGGGCCGCGCCCATCACGAGCTGGCCCGCAAGTATCGGCACCTGGCCTGCATCGAAATCGCCGTGCAGGACGAACCGACCGGACAGATCACGCTCGACAAGCGCGGCAACCTCGTGCGGCACAAGCCGCTCACGGACCTCGACCGGCAGCGAATCAAGCGCGGACTCGACCAGGCCATCGAGTGGCACAACGTGGCGGGAGCCCGGGCCGTGATTCGTTCGGACCAGGGCTTTGGCCTGCACCTGATGGGCGGCTGCCCGATCGGCACCGATCCGCGCACGTCGGTCGTCGACCCGGGGTTCCGCGTACACGGCTTTCCGCGATTGGTCATCGCCGACTCGAGCGTCTTTCCGCAGGCGCCGGGAATCAACCCTTCGCTGACGATCATGGCGCTCTCGAATCGGGCGAGTTGTTCACTGCTGCAAGGTTGACGCGCCGCGCGGAGAAGTATGGCAAGCATGGCCACGCCGAAGTTCACATCGCGACATCTCTCGCCGAGGCAATACCGCGGCCTCGAAAAGCTGGGAGACGCTTACTTCCCGGCCGGCGGCGAGTTCCCGGCCTTTTCGAGCCTGGGCTGCGCCGAGCATGTCGACGAAGTGCTCGACCCAATGCCCGCCGGCGACCGCGACAGCCTGAAGGTGCTGCTGGGCCTGTTGCGTTTCATGCCGCAATGGAAGCTGGCATTGCTGGTCCGCTGGCTGGAAGGGGCGCCGAGCGTGCCCGACTGGGCCGGCGGCGGCGCGCTGCGGTTCTTGCGGATGGGCATTCGCGGCCTGGCCATGACGCTCTACTACTCGGGCCGCAAAGGCGCCCGCTACACCGGCCGCACGCCGCTGGACATCCTCGACTACCGCGTCGGCGTCTACACGGGCGATTGCGAAGCGCGGTCCAGTTAGCCCGCCGTTCGCTGCCGTGGCCTGGGATCAGCCTCGCCGAGATCCAGGGAGCTAGTCCTTTCGCTCAACCTGATCGAGCCACGCATGCACGTTGCGTTCGACCACGGGCAGCGGTACCGCGCCGCTGGCGAGAACCACGTCGTGAAAGGCGCGGATGTCGAACCGCTCGCCGAGGCGCTCTTCGGACTCGCGGCGCAGCTGGCGAAAATGCAGCTCGCCCGTCTTGTAGGCCAGGGCCTGACCGGGCCAGGCGATGTAGCGATCGACCTCGGCCTCGACGTTGTGCTGCGTCAGCGCCGTGTTGGCGATCATGAAATCGATCGCCTGCTGCCTGGACCAGCCGAGATAGTGCATGCCCGAATCGACCACCAGCCGGCAGGCCCGCCATGCCTCGTAGCTCAGCCGGCCGAAGTTGCTGTACGGGTCCTTGTAGAACCCACACTCGAGCCCCAGCCGCTCGGCATACAGCCCCCAGCCCTCGATGAACGCCGTGAACGAGGCGAAACGGCGAAACGGCGGCTGGTTGTCCAGCTCCTGCTGCAAGGCGATCTGCAAATGATGCCCCGGCACGGCCTCGTGCAGCGAGAGGGCCTCGATTTCGAACAGCGGTCGCGACTTGAGGTTCGACGTGTTCACATAAAAGTAGCCGGCGTCGGTGCCGTCGCCGGCGGGTCCCGTGTAATAAGCGGTCGTCGTGCGCGGGGCGATATAGGCCGGCACCTCGCGCACGCCGTAGGGCATCCGCGGCAGCCGGCCAAACAGCTTCGGCAACTGGCCGTCCATCCGCTTGAGCACGAAGCTCACTTCCTTGAGCAGCGCCTCGGGCGTGTCGACGTAGAACCGCGGATCGGTCCGCAGGAACTCGACAAAGGCGGCAAAATCGCCGGCGAACCCGCTGGCCTTGATCGCCGTGTCCATTTCCGTGCGAATTCGCCGGACCTCGGCCTGGCCCGTCGCGTGCACTTCTTCCGGCGTGAGATCGAGCGTCGTGAACCGTTTCACACGGTGGCGATAGAAGGCTCGACCGTCGGGCAAGGCCGACGCGCCGATCTCGCCGCGCGCCGCGGGCACATACTCGTCGCGCAAGAATTTCTCGAACGCGCGGTAGCCGGGCACGATGCTGTTCTTGATCGCAGCGCTGATCGCCCCGGTCAGTCGCTCGCGATCGGCGGGCGAAAGGGACTCGGGAAAATCGACCACCGCCTCGAACAGCGGGCTCTGGCGCACGTCGTCGACGATGTTCGCCTCGAGCGGCCGCTGGTAGTCCTCGAGCACGACGGCCGGCAGCACGAGCTTGCGGCGCACGCCTTCGCGCATCAGTTCGATGTGCTGATCGACATAGGCCGGAAACGCCTGGAGCCGCGCGACGTAATGGTCGTAGTCCCGGACCGTGCGTAACGGCACGCGCTTGGGCAACTCGGGAAAGTAGATGTGAAAGCCCGAGCGATTGGTGATCGGCATCAGGTGGGCGCCGAAGCCATATTCCGCCAGGCTTTCGCGCAGCTGCCAGCCGAACAGGTCGTAGTTCACCTGGTCCGTGTCGGAGAGCGCCGCCCGATCGAGACCTTGCCAGCGGGCCAGGTAGGCGGCGAGCTGTTGCTGGCGATGCTCGTGCGCGGCCAGGCTCTCGTCGGGCAGGCGGTCGTCGTAGGCGTGCTCGCCGTAGCTGGTGGCGAACAGCGGATCGTCGCGCAACTGCCAGGTCCAATGATCGTCGAGCAGCCGGGCAAAATCGGCCGCCGCATCGGCGGCCCGGGCCCGCGTTGCGAGGCTCCCCCCGATCCCGAGCGCAAGCAGCGCAAGGCAGACCGCCTTGGTCGACCGCGCAAGGCGTGTGTGATGAAGCATGGGCGCAGGCTCCTCGAAGGTCGCGAAACGGACCGAATGATAGGCGTCACCGGCCGACGGGGCGAGTCGTCGCCGGACCTGCGCGGCGCGACCGGGCCGCACGCGCGGGGGTGCCGTTGCTTGACGCACTTCGGCAAGCCATTGAGAATGAGCAGTCGCCTCGGGCCCGAGGGGCAATTTTCGTTCCCGTCTTTCGCGAGCTGATCATGGCCACTGCTACCGCCTCTGCCGCATCTTGGAGCACCGCACGCACGGGCCGGGCCACGTCGTTGGCCGACGTCGATCGGGCACTCGAGCAACTGGCCTCGGCCAAGGGGCAGCTGCGGCAGATTCCGCTCGCGCGGCGGATCGACCTGGCGCGGCAATGCCTCGAAGGCGTCGTCGGCGTGGCCCGCGAGTGGGTCTCGGCCGCGTGCGAGGCGAAAGGCCTGGTGCCGGGCACTTCGGCGGGGTCGGAAGACGTGGGCAACGGCGTGCTGGCCACGGTGCGTTATCTGCGCCTGATCATCCAGTCACTCGCGGATATCGAGCGGCAAGGCGTTCCGCAGCTTCCGGGGCGCATCGAAACGCATCCCTCGGGACGCCTGGCCGTGCAGGTCGTGCCGACGCGCGGGCTGTTCGACGGCATCGCCTTCTCCGGCTTTCGGGCCGACGTGTGGCAAATGCCCGGCGTCAACCGCGACAACCTCGCGCAGAACATGGCGAAGTATTACCGCGAGGGCCAACAGGACGAAGGCCTTGCGCTGGTGCTGGGGGCCGGCAACGTGTCGAGCATCCCGCCGACGGACGCCTTTGCCAAGATCTTCCAGGAAGGCAAGGTGGTGCTGCTCAAGATGAACCCGGTCAATGAGTATCTGGGTCCGATCTTCGAGCGGGCGTTCCAGCCGCTGGTGCGCGAGAACCTGTTGCGGATCATCTACGGCGGCGCCGACGTCGGCAGCTATGCCACGAACCACGAATTGGTCGACGAGGTGCACATTACCGGCAGCGTGCACTCGCACGATGCGATCGTCTGGGGGCCGCCGGGGCCCGAACGCGACGAGCGCCGGGCGGCCAACAACCCGCTGCTGCACAAACCGATCACCAGCGAACTGGGCAACGTCACGCCGTGGGTCGTGGTGCCGGGCCCCTACACCGACAAGCAACTGCGGTTCCACGCCGAGAACCTGGTCTCGACGATCACCAACAACTGTTCGTTCAATTGCGCGGCGACCAAGGCGATCGTCACCTGGAAGCGCTGGCCGCAGCGCGACACGTTCCTCAACTATGTCCGCGAGATCCTGACCAAGGTCCCGCCGCGCCGGGCGTACTATCCCGGCGCCGAGGATCGCTATCGCCGCTGGACCGGCGAAACGCCGGTCGACTGCGGCCCGGGCTGTCTGCCGTGGACGCTCAAGCTCAACGTCCACCCGGAAGAGCACCCGCAGTATTTCGGCGAAGAATCGTTCGTGTGCGTGTGCGTCGAGACGGGGCTGGACGCCAACGACGAGACCGATTTCCTGCCGCGCGCGGCGCAGTTCTGCAACGACCGGCTGTTCGGCACGTTGGGGGCCAGCGTGCTCGCGCACCCGCAGTTCCGCAGGGGCCGCGGCAACGAAGAAGCGTTCCAGAAGCTCATCGCCGAGCTGCGCTACGGCACGATCGGTATCAACTATTGGTGCGCGTTGTCCTACGCGATGATCGCGCCGCCGTGGGGCGGTTACCCCGGCGGCACGATCCAGAACCCGACCAGCGGCATCGGCTGGGTGCACAATACCTACCTGTTCGATCAGCCGGAGAAGACGGTCCTCGAGGGCCCGTTTACCGTATTCCCCAAGCCGTTGTGGTTCCCCTCGGTGAAGAATGCCGACGCGGTGACCTGGAAAGTGGTCGACCTCTACCACCGGCCCAGCGTGTTCCGCGTGCCGGGGCTGTTGTTGTCGGCGCTGAGCGGTTGACGCGACGTGAATCGAACGACGATCGCTGCCGAGGATCACGCGGGTGCCCACCATGCAGCGGCGCCGCTCGACTATGCGGCATGGCGCCGGTTGCTGGCCGACGAACCGCTGCCGGCCGCCGTGGTCGACCTGGCCGCGTTCGACCGCAACGTGGCGCTTGTGGCCGACGTGCTGCGCAGCTCGGGCCGGCAGCATGCGCTGCGCCTGGCCACCAAAAGCGTCCGCGTACCCTGGCTGATCCGGCGCATCCTCGACTACGGCCCGCCGTATCGCGGCTTGATGTGCTACGCGGCCAGCGAGGTGGGATTTCTCGCTGAGCAGGGGTTCGACGATTTTCTGCTCGCCTACCCGACCGTGCAGCGTACGGACCTCGATGTCTTGCGCCGCGTGCACGAGTCGGGGCGCCAGGTGCGGCTGGTGCTCGATGGTGCGGCGAGCGTAGAGCGCGTCGCCGAAGCGATGGCCGGCGTCGCCCGGCCGTTTCCGATCGTGCTCGACGTCGACATGTCGTGGCGACCGCTCGGCGGGCGCCTCCACCTGGGCGTGCGGCGCAGCCCGCTGCGCAGCGTCGAGGACGTGCAAACGGTCTACGAACAAGCGGCGCGTCTGCGCGGCATCGAAATCGTCGGCCTGATGGGCTACGAAGCACAAGTGGCCGGCCTGGGCGACCGCAATCCGTTCAAGCGAATGCTCAACCCGATCGCCGCCGAAGTCCGGCGCCGCTCGATGCGGGCCGTCGCCGAACTGCGGCGACGATTGGCCGAGACTTTGAAGCACCAAGGCCTGAAACTCGAACTGTTCAACGGTGGCGGCACGGGCTCGATCACCTATGCCGTGGACGAGCCTTGGCTCACCGAGCTGACGGCCGGCTCGGGGTTTCTGTGCTCGCACCTGTTCGACTATTACTCGAACGTGCGGCCCGAGCCGGCGGCGTTTTTTGCCCTGCAGGTCGTGCGGAGTTCGGATCCGGGCTATGTCACATGCCAGGGCGGAGGCTACATCGCCTCGGGCGAGCCAGGCTGGGACAAGGTGCCGCGCCCCCATCTACCCGCCGGGCTCGCGCTCGTATCGACCGAGGGCTGCGGCGAAGTGCAAACGCCGCTACGGTCTGCGAACCCCACGGCAGCCGATGTGTCCGCAGGTTGTCAGCCGGGCGATCCGGTACTCTTTCGTCATGCCAAGGCGGGCGAACTGGCCGAACATTTTCGCGAGTACCTGATCGTCGACCAGGGAAGTATCGTCGAGCGCGTGCCCACCTACCGCGGTTGCGGTCAGTGTTTCCTGTAGCTCGCGCGGTATGGCGGAACCGCCCGGGGGCCCCGGCCCAAGGCGTATTGTCAGCAGCAGCCGCGGCGCAAATGATGAGTCGTATGATCCTGCCCGAAGGACAGTCGGGCGTCATTCCCCAACAACCTGCCCGAATCGATGCCCCCCGAGGAACCGGACTTCCCACGCCCCGCCGATCACGATCCATACGAATCGCTGCGCTCGCCCAGCTTCTGCATCTTTCTGCTCGGCAATTTCCTGTTCGTCGTCGCCTATCAGATGCAGACCGTGGCCGTCGGCTGGGAAATCTACCAGCGGACGGGTCAGCCGCTGGCGCTGGGACTCGTCGGGCTGGTCGAGTTCGCGCCGGTGCTGCTGCTGGGCCTGATCGCCGGGCAAGTGGCTGATCGCGTCGACCGGCGCAATCTGGTGATGGTCTGCGTGGCGCTCGTCGGCCTGGCATCGCTGCTGATGGCCTGGGCCTCGGCCGCGCAGGCACCGCTGTGGACGTTGTATGCGGCGCTGTTGGCGATTGGCGTGGGCCGTGCATTCCAGCAACCTGCCAAGGCGTCGTTGCTGCCGCAGATCGTACCGCTTGAACATTTCGGCAACGCGATCACCTGGGCCACGGGCACGTTTCACCTAGCCTCGGTCGTGGGACCCGCTTGCGGCGGGTTCCTGGTTCACCTGCTCGGAGATCCTTGGCTCGTCTATTTGCTCGACGGGTTCCTGGCCTTGGGATTTTGCGCATTGCTCATGGGCGTAAAACACCGTCGTCACACGCCCGAGCGCGGCGCGCCCAACTGGCATACATTGGTGGCGGGTCTGGATTTCATCCGCCGGAGGCCGGTGATCCTGGGCGCCATCACGCTAGACATGTTCGCCGTGCTGCTGGGCGGCGCGGTAGCGCTGCTGCCGGTCTACGCGGAGGACATCCTGGCGGTCGGGTCGCTGGGGCTTGGCTGGCTCCGGGCGGCGCCGGCGATCGGTGCCCTGGGAATGGCCTTTTTTCTGGCCCACCGCCCGCCCCTGGAGCGGGCCGGTCGGGCCCTGTTGGCATCGGTGGCTGGTTTTGGATTGGCGACGATCGTGTTCGGATTCTCCCGTTCGTTTGCCTTGAGTTTCAGCATGCTGTTGTTGACCGGTGCGCTGGATAATGTCAGCGTCGTGATTCGGCAAACGCTCGTTCAGATCCTTACGCCCGAGGATATGCGCGGCCGGGTAGCCGCCGTAAACAGCATCTTCATTGGGGCTTCCAACGAATTGGGCGGCTTCGAGTCGGGTCTCGTCGCACAGTGGTTGGGGCCCGTCTTTTCGGTCGTCAGCGGCGGCGCAGGCACTGTGCTCGTGGTCGCAGCCGTGGCGCTGCTCTGGCCCGAATTGGCACGCTATGGCCGCCTAGGTGCGCGGCAGACGCCGTGAGTGTTCACGCGCACATAAACGGCAGATTTCGTGCCGCGGTGGTGCGCGATTGTCAAAAAAATTGACCTGGCCAACGCGCGCCACGCTGCGGCGGATTTTCCTTGCAAACTCCTTGCGAACGTGCACCAGCAACGTAAACTATTCGCAGTCCGCCTGAAAACTTTGCCCAGCCAGCAGAGTTTACGTCTTTCACTCATTCTATTTTCGCTGGGTTCCTGTAGGAGAAATGCGATGAAGTTTGGATCGTTCGCCCTCATGCTCGCTGCGTGCCTGGTGGCATGCACGAGCGACGCGCTGGCGAAGAATCCGTGTGGCGGCTGCGCTCCAGCCTGCGACACGGGTTGTGCGCCGTGCGAATCGGCTTGCGGTACCGCGGCATGCGCCCCGGCCGCGCCGTGCGCTCCGACCATGGTCGAGAAGAAGATCATGGTGCCGGAGATGACGACCGAGACCCGCAAGGTCATGGTCACCGAGTACACGAAGGAAGAGCGGACACGGACGTGCACGGTCATGACGGCGCAGGTGCAAGAGGAAAAGGTTCAGCAGACCTACACGGTTTGCGTCCCGCACACCGAGACCAAGACCGTCACGTACAAGGTCTGCAAGCCCGTGATGACCGAGGAAGAGCAGACCTACACAGTTTGCGTCCCGCACACCGAGACCAAGACCGTTACGTACAAGGTTTGCAAGCCCGTGATGACCGAGGAAGAGCAGACCTACACGGTTTGCGTCCCGCACGAAGAGAAGCGTACGGGCACCCGTTGTGTCGTGCACTGCGTGCCGGTCACCAAGACCCGCACCGTGTGTGTCGACGAGGGTCACTGGGAAACGCAGCAAGTTGAAGCGCCCTGCGCTGCCCCGGCCTCGAGCTGTGGCGGTTGCGCCAGTGCTTGCGGCGGCTGCGCCAGCGCTTGCGGTGGTTGTGCGTCGGCTTGCGGTGGTTGCGGTGGCGATGCCTGCGGCAGCGCCTGTGCGACGACCACGGTATGCCGCAAGGTTTGGGTCCCGAACATGGTGCAGAAGGAAGTCTCCTACACCGTGTACGAGCGTCAGGTCGACGAGCAGGCCTACGAGTACACCTGCACGGTGATGAAGCCCGAGACGCAGACCCGTAAGGTGCAGAAGTGCACGATGACCTACGAAGACGCGACCAAGGAAGTGCAAGTCTGCAAGATGGTCTCCGAAACGCGGACGCGCAAGGTGCAGAAGTGCACGATGACCTACGAAGACGCGACCAAGGAAGTGCAAGTCTGCAAGATGGTCCCCGAAACGCGGACGCGTGAAGTGACGGTGTGCAAGACGGTGTGCGTGCCGGTCGAAAAGACCATGACCTACACGGTCTGCGTGCCCCACCAGGTCGAGAAGGAAGTGACCGTTCAGGTCTGCCACATGGTCGAAAAGACCATCATGGTCGAGGCCCCGGCGTGCGGCGGCTGCGATTCGGCCTGTGCCCCCGCCTGTGAAGAGCCGGCTTGCGACAGCGGCTGCCACAAGAAGCGTTGCCGTCGTCGTTGCTGCGGCTGATCGAGCCCCGGGCAGCTACGGTTGAACGATGATTGAGCCGGGCTGGGTGGTCGCAAGGCCGCCCAGCCCGGATTTTTTTGCGCGCCGCTGCGCGGTCGTTGCACAGCCATTCCCCTGCGCCGGCGGCGCAGCCTGAATCGCGTCGCGCAGCCTGCGTCGCCTCGCTGGGACCGGCGCCCGGCCCCCGGGGCGGCGCGTTGCCAAGGGTTACGGCCGGGGCTGCGAATCGTCCGTGCGGCGGACGACGGGATCGTCGAACAGCATCCGCACCGGAGGCGTCTCCAGGTCGTCGTATTGTCCGCGGTGCACGCTCCACACGAACGCCGCCACGGCGCCGGCGGCCATGACCAGCGCCAGCGGCAGGACGATATAGAGTACGCTCATCGCGAATCCTCGAACGTGCGAGCGCCCAGGGACAGGCTGACCACGGTCAGCGAGCTGATCGGCATCAGAATCGCCGCGATCAGCGGATCGATCGCCCCGCAGGCCGCCAGGCCCACGGCGAGTGCATTGTAACCCAGCGACGCGGCGAAGTTGCGATAAATGGCCCGCAGCGTGCGCCGCGCGGCGCGGACCAGGTCGACCAGTCCGCTCAATTCGCCGCGCGACAGATAGACCGTGGCCGCCTGCAGGCTCACCTCGGCCCCGCCATGCACCGCCACACCGACGGTCGCCGCGGCCAGGGCCGCGCTGTCATTCACGCCGTCGCCGACCATGACCACGCACTGCTCGGCCGGATATTCGCGCACCGCTGCCAGTTTGTCCTCGGGCGAAAGTCCCCCTCGCGCTGCGGCGATGTCGACGCCGACCTCGCGAGCCACACGTTCGACCAGCAGCGGGTGATCGCCAGAGAGGATGCCAACGTCCCACCCCAGGGCCCGCAGCGCTTCGACCGACGGCAAAGCATCGGCCCGCAACTCGTCGCCCAGCGCCGCGAGCGCAACGCATGCGCCGTCGACGGCGATCAGCACCGGCGTCAGCCCCTCGGCGGCAAGCCGGGGCAAGTGGCCGGCCAGCTCGTCGCCCAGCGCGATCTGCCGATCGGCCAGCAGCACCGCCGAA
>JAIBBZ010000049.1 GCA_019694435.1 Pirellulales bacterium | reverse complement strand
CTGGGGGGCACGAACGCGCACGTGGTGGTCGAAGAGCCGCCGGCGGTCCGACCGACCGAACCGCCCCCGCGGACGGCCTGGCCGCTGCTGCTCTCGGCCCGCACCCCCACGGCGCTGACCGAATTGGCTGACCGGTATGCCGCCCATCTGCGGCAGCGCCCCGATATCGAATTGGCCGATTTGTGCTCTTCGACCAATACCGGCCGTACAGCGTTCAAGCACCGGCTGATCGCGATCGCGACCGATGGAGAAACTCTCGCGGACGAACTCGAACAGTTCGTGCGCGAGGGCAAATCGCCTGGGATCGAAACGGGTGTGATGGGAACAAGCGCGCCCCAGATCGGCTGGTTGTTCCCAGGTGAGGGCTCGCAGTATGCAGGAATCGCTCGATCGCTGTGGGAGACCTGCGCAGAGTTCCGCCGGAAATTCGAAGATTGCGAGCACGCGGCGCGGCGGGCGGGAATCGATGATTTGTGCCGACGCGCATTCGGAAGCAACGGCGAAGGTCCTGATTCAGCTCAACCAAGCACTCCAGCCGGGTTGTTGGCGATTGAGCTGGCGCTGGCGGCGTATTGCCAACACCTGGGCATCGAACCGCGCGTCGTCGGCGGATGGGGCGTGGGATCGCTAGCCGCCGGCTGTGTCGCCGGTGCGCTGCACATCGAAGACGCTTTTGCCTACCTGCAGGCGCTGGAGCGCGACGCCGTTGGCGTCGCTGCGGCCGTAGAGATTTTCGGGCCGCCGGAGATGCTGGCAGAGTTGTTGCCAGGCGGCGGCGCCGCGAGCGTGCTGTTGCGCACCCAGAATCGAAGCGTCGTATGCGGCTCGCCGGACGCGATCGAAGCACTCATCGAACGAGCGGCAAGACGAGATTGCCGCAGCAGGCTCTCGCCCAACTGTGCGGCTCTGGGGCAACACTCGGGCAGGTTGTGGCCGTTCATCGAGACTGCCCTGCAGACGCTGGAACAGGCGCACTCTGGCACGGTTCGCTGGGTTTTGCCGGATGGAACGGTGGCAGGGGAGCCGCGCATGCCGCAGTCTGCCAGCTCGCAGTCGGGCAGCAGCTTGCTCGTCGACCTGCCGGCTTTGATCGACGGAATGCTTCGCGAGGGGGCCAACTGCCTGATTGAAGTCGGCCCAAGTCAGGGATTTACATCCGTCCATCGGCTGGCGGCTGAGCTTCCCAATGTCGTGAGCTGCGCCTTGCTTCAAGAGGCAACCGCCGAATGGCCGTGCTTGGTCAAAGCACTCGGCCGCTTATACTTAAGCGGCGTGGGGGTCGATTGGGATGCGTTCGACGACCGGCCAGCGCGCCGACGCGTTGTTCTGCCCGCTTACCCCTTCCGCGGCGACCGATTCTGGCCCGATTTCTCCTCCGACGACTTCTACCCCGCGGTGATTCCGGCTCGTGGCCCGGTTACCACGGCGGCGGGACTTCCCGCGAAGGCGGCCTGGCTGCTGGGCAGGCCCGTGCGGGTGTCGATCGGCGCAGAATCCCATCACCGGGCCGGGGGCGTGGCGGCCTTCCCAAATCCATGGCCTGAGAACCTCGTGTCTGAAAGTAGCGTGCCGGGCAGACCTCTGCCGGGCAACGCAGCGGTGGCGTTGCACCCGCTGCTGGGCGACCTCGTCGACGAGGAATGGAGTCTGACGTTGGCCGAGGGAGAAAAATCCCCGAACTAAGCGGCCGAACCGCGCGATGGCACTCTACGAAAAACGCCTGACTCCCGAGCAACGCACGGCCAAGGTATGCCCTTGGAGCCGTGACGGCGGGCTGCCGTTATGGTTGCCGCTTGAGCTCATGGTAGCTGCGGCATCGCGCGAGCTAGGCGGCGAAGGGCCTTGGGGAATTGGCGAGCTACGCTGGTCGCAGCCAATCCCGGTAGCGCGCGATGCGACGATCCGGCTGCGGACCCGCTGCGAACCGCAAGACGGTCAGGCCGCATGCGCGGTCGCCTGGCTCGAAGAGCGAGCCGGTGACAAAGTTGCCTGGAACGTCGCGGTCCATGGAACCGTGGCGCGCTGCGCCGTGGCCGAAGAATGGCCGATCGATACCCGGCGGTTGGCAGAGCTTTGCCAAAACGCCGTGCCGATCAAGTCGGGCGATGCAGACGTCGGCGCAATCGCGGAACTGCGGATCGGAAGCGGCGAGGCGTGGTTTCGTCTGCAGCTCGATCGCGCAGAGGCGAATTCCTGGCTGCTCGATCCGACGGCAGTCGCAGCCGCAATTGTAGTGACGAGTCGTTTGCTGCCCCCGATCGATGGCGCACCGGGCACGTGCGGGCCGTGCGGATGTCGCGAGGTGCTGCTGATTCGACCGGGTGCCTCCGTGGCCACGGGGCACGTGCGTCTCCAGACGGCTCAAGGTCCGGAAGACTATGAAGCCGACGTTCTGTTGCTCGACGACCAAGGTCGCCGGGTTGCCCAAATTCGCGGTCTGCAGTGGCATCTGCCTGCCGTGCCAGCCACGGCTGCCCACGAGCCGGTCGCCGGGGAGATTCGCGACTGGTTCTTCGAGGCCGTCTGGGAGCCGGAAGATCTCTGTCCGCGAGCGGAATTGCCCCAGGGCACCTGGCTGCTGATCGAAGATCAAGCAGGCCTTGCCAGCTACCTGGCCGACGTGTTGCGCGAGCGCGGTTGCCGCGTGCTGACGATTCAAGCGGGTTCAGCTTCGACCATGCTGGCCAGCGGTCGCGCGGAAGTGCGGGCCTGCGATCGGCAAGACTGGCGGCGTCTGTTGCGCGAGGTGTTGCAGCGCGAAGGGCGGCCGGCCGGTATTGGACATTTGACGAATTGCTGCTGGCAACAACCGGCGCAGCCGCATCTCGATGCACGGCCAAGCTTGCTGCGGGACAACACCTACGGCGTCGTCGCGCTGCTGCAGGCCCTGGCCGACGAAGCTTTGGATGATCTCGAGTTCTGGGTCGTCACGACCGACGGTCAGGCCATTGGTGACAGCCCGCGTGTGGTGCCCGAGCACGCTCCGGTGCGCGGCGTCGTGCGAGTGGCGAATTGCGAGTTGCCGCGGCTGCGCGTGCGAACGATCGATTTCGCCTCGGCGGAAGCGACACCGCAGATCGCTGCCGAATGCCTGGCCCGGGAATTCGCGGGCACGAGCCCTGCTTTCGAAATTGCCTATCGCGCGGGACAACGCCTGGCTCCGCAATTGGCCTCGTTCGATCCGCTGGCGAACGATGCCGTCGAGCACGGCCACGTGACCCCCGTGCGCGAGCAGGGCGTCTACTTGATTACGGGCGGGCAAACGGGCGTGGGACTGGAACTGGCCGGTTGGCTCGCCTCGCAGGCGCGAGGTGTGCGGCTGATCCTGGCCAATCGCCACATGCCGTGCGCAGGCGCCGAAGGCGACCGTCGCCTCGCTGGAATCGAGCGGCTCGAGCGATGCGGCGCCGACGTCTGGGCCGTGGCATGCGACGTGGCAGACGAGCGGGCCTTGGTCGAGCTGTTTGCCGAGATCGATCGCCGCTACGCCGCGCTGCACGGCGTGATTCACGCGGCCGGGCTGCTCGACGATCGTCCCTTGCTGTCGCTCGATCTGGCCGCATGGCAGCGCGTGCTGGGCCCCAAGGTTCAGGGGAGCCAACTGCTCGACCGCCTGAGCGCACCGCGGCAACTCGACTTTTTCGTGGTCTGCTCGAGCCTGTCGGCGATGACGACGGGCGCCGGCCAGGCCAGCCACGTGGCGGCGAACTTGTACGAAGATCTGCTCGCGCATCGGCGGCGCAGCGAAGGCCTGCCGGCAACCTCGATCAACTGGGGCTATTGGGGCGAAACGGGGGTCGTCGCCAGCACGTCGTTTCGCCAATCGCTGGCCGGCAAGGGGATTCGACCGATGGCGAGCGCGGCGGCGACGCGGGCCTTTGGCCTGGCGCTGCAGCAGCCGAAAACGCAGTTTGCCATCGCTGACATCGATCAGGGCCAGGTCTTCGTCAGTGACCGGGCCAGCGTGCGCCGCTGGTTTGCGCTGCTGAATTCGCTGCGAGGCGAGGCCGCTGTGGGTTTGCCGGAGCTGCGCACGGATTTATTGCCGTTGGCCGCGATCCGCCCCGTGCTGGACACGCTGTGCAACGCGTACGTCGCTCGGGCACTGGCCGAATTGGACGTGTTTGTTCCGGGTGACGAGGCATGTTCATTCGAACAAATCGTCGAGCGCGGCCGCGTGTTGCCGCTCTACCGGCGTTTGCTCGCGCGGCTACTCGCGCACCTGGTGGCCGACGATTGGTTGGCCGGCGACGAGCATGGTGGCTACCGTGTCCAGCGCGAACTCTCCGGGGCTGAGCCTGGCCGATTGCTCGTCGAGGCACGCGAACGCTTTCCCACGCTGCGCGCTATGTTCGACCTGCTGGCGCGCTGCGGCGAGCGGCTGGCCGCGGTGTTGCGCGGCGAGCACGATCCGCTGCCGCTGCTGTTTCCGCAAGGCTCGTTGGGCCCGACGGGCGAGGTGTATACCGAATCGCCGACGTCGCGCTACTTGAACCGGCTGGTGGCCGCGTCCGCGATGCACTTGGCCAAGGCCCCACGGCCTCACGCGTTGCGTGTGCTGGAAATCGGCGCAGGCACCGGTGGCACGACGCAAACCGTCTTGCCGGCCTTGGCCGACGCTGGTGCCGAATACTGGTTTACGGACGTCTCCCGGGCCTTCTTGCTCCGGGCCCAAGATCGCTGGGGCCAGGTGCAGGGCGTACGTTACGAGGTGTTCGACGTCGAGCGCGACCCGGCCGCACAAGGGTTCGCGCCGCACACGTTCGATCTGGTCGTCGCGGCCAACGTGTTGCATGCGACGCGATATCTCGACGAGTCGCTCGCGCACGCGCGTCTCCTGTTGGCGCCCGGCGGATTGCTGCTGGTGGTGGAAACGACGGCAGATCAGCCGTTCGCCGACTTGACGTTCGGGCTGACCGAGGGCTGGTGGCGGGCCGCCGACGCGTGGCGCACGAGTTCGCCCTTGTGTGGGCCCGAGGCGTGGGTCGAGGCGCTGCGACGCGCCGACTTTGTGCGCGCCGAGGCGCTGCCCTCGCGCTTCGTCGGGCTGAGCGGCGAGTCGCTGGGGCATCATTTGCTGATCGCGCAGGCGACTTCGGCCAGCTTGGTCCAGAGCCCTCAACCGCGGAACACTGAGAACGAGCGTGCCGCCGCGAACACGGTGAAAACGCCGCCCTACGGCCAGGTGGCCGTGTCGGCGGGTGCCGCGCCCATCGCGCAGGGCGACGTGCAGCAGCGCTGGTTCGAGGCGGTGCGCGGCGAGTTGGCGGCCGTCTTGCGAATGCCAGCGCAGCGCATCGAGGCCGACGCTACGTTCCAGGAGTTGGGCGTCGATTCACTCCTGGCTTTGGAAGCGGTGCGACAGTTTCAAGCCGGGCTCGGCATCGAGCGATTAGCCGCACCAGAGTTGTTCCAATATCCGACCGTCGGTCAGTTTGCCGCCTACCTGGCCAAACAGTTTCCCGCGGCGGTCAACGCGCGGCTGATGCGCACGGAACGGACGGACCCGGTGCCTGCGCCTCGTGTCGTGGGCCCGCAGACCGCATCCCAGCTGCGTAGCGACGTTTCGCCGCCCGCGTCGGCCGCCTGCGCGGACGCCGCTCTGCAGACACGTCGCGCCGAGCAACTCGAGCGTGCGGCTTCCGGATCTCGCAATCCTGTTGGCGCAGTCGCCGTGATCGGCATGGCGGTGCAGCTGCCGGGCGCAACGGACCTGGATCAATACTGGGACCTCTTGCGCAACGGGCGCGATGCCGTGGGCCCCTTGCCAGTTGCACGCGCTCGGCGCGAACCGCAGCGCGTCTCCACGGCCAACACCCAGGCCGGGTGGCTCGCGCGGATCGACGGTTTCGACGCGCTGTTCTTCAAAATCTCGCCCGCCGAGGCGCGGCAACTCGAACCTCGCCAGGCCCTGTTTCTCGAAACGGCCTACCGCGCGATCGAGCACGCCGGCTATGCCGGAACGCGTCTGGCGGGCAGCAAGACGGGGGTGTTCGTCGGCGCGGGGGCGCAGGTGACCGTCGCCGGCGAGCTGACCGCGGTGGACCAGCATTGGGCCACGGGTTTCGCGCCCTCGGTCCTGGCCAGTCGCGTGGCGTACCTGCTCGATTTGCACGGACCCTGCCTGACCGTCGATACGGCGTGCAGCTCGTCGTTGGTGGCGCTGCATCTGGCGGTGCAAAGTCTGCGACGCGGCGAATGTCAGCAGGCGCTGGTCGGCGGCGTGCATCTCAACCAACGGCCGCTCAATTTTGCCGCGTTCGAACAAATGGGGGCGCTCGCGCCCGACCGGCGCTCGAAGTCGTTCGACCATCGGGCCGACGGTTTCGTCCCCGGCGAGGGCGTGGTGGCCGTGCTCTTGAAGCCGCTGGCCGGGGCGCTGGCCGACGGCGATACGGTCTACGCAGTCATTCGCGGGACGGCAGTCAACAACGATGGGCATTCCAACGGACTGACCGCGCCCAACCCGGCCGCGCAGCGCGACGTGTTGTTGGATGCCTGGCGCGACGCCGACATCGACCCGCGGGAACTCGACTACATCGAGGCGCACGGCACCGGCACGGCGCTCGGTGATCCGATCGAGGTTCGCGGACTGGTCGAGGCCTTCGCCCGGCACACGCGACGGCGACAGTTTTGCCGCATCGGCTCGGTCAAGAGCAACCTGGGACACGGCGAGCCCGCCTCGGGGCTTTCGGCGCTCGTCAAAGTCGTGTTGTCGCTCGATCACGCGTGGCTGCCGCCGACCTTGCATTTCGAATCGCCCAATCGGCAGATCGCCTTCGAGCAGACGCCGTTGATCGTCGCCGACCGAGGCCGGCCCTGGACGCGGCGCGAAACACGTCGACTGGCGGGCGTCAGCTCATTCGGCATCAGCGGCACGAATGTGCACGTCGTGGTCGAAGAAGCCCCCGCGACGGTGCGCCCGGCCGAAGAGGCAAAGCGCCCCCGGCATCTGCTGACGCTGGCGGCGCGCACACCCCAGGCCCTGCGGGCATTGGCGGGCAATTTCGCCGAGCGCCTCCGCGGTGTCGACGCGCAGGAACTGGCCGACGTCTGCTACACCGCCAACACCGGACGCCCGCGATTGAACCAGCGCCTGGCGGTGCACGCGGCCGATTCCGAATCGCTGTGTCGGGCGTTGCGGCAATTCGCCGAGCAAGGAGTGATTGAACCAGCGGCCGGCGCCTGCTCGCCACTTCCAGTCGATTCGTCGGCGCGCCCCCGGGTGGCGATGTTGTTCTCGGGCCAGGGGACGTTGGTGCCTGGATGCGCCGCGGAACTGTACGCGACACAGCCGGTGTTTCGCGCCGCGCTGGAGCGATGTGCCGCGATCCTCGAGGGTGAGCTCGACATTGCGATTGTCGAACTCTTGGTCCACGGCAAACATGCCGATCGAGCCCGGCAAACGGCCGTCGCGCAGCCGGCGCTGGTGGCGTTGGAATATTCGCTGGCCGAGATGTGGCGCACCTGGGGCGTCGCGCCGGCGGCCCTGTTGGGTCACAGCCTGGGCGAGTATACGGCGGCCGCGGTGGCCGGGATGGCGCCGCTCGATGCGCTGTTGCGGCTGGTCGCCCGGCGCGGACGCTTGATGCAGGCTTTGGCGCGCGGTGGCGCGATGGCGGCCGTGTTTGCGCCGGCCGAGGTCGTTCGCCGGCACCTGGCGCAACAAGGCGCCGACGTCGCGATCGCTGCCATCAATACCCCGCGCAATACGGTGATCTCCGGTGCGAGCGATCGCGTCGGAGAGATTGTCGCCTCGCTGAAAGCCGCGGGCATCGACTCGTACCCCTTGGCAGTCGAGCAGGCGTTTCATTCGCCGCTGCTCGAGCCGATGTTGCCCGCGTTGGCGGCAGAGGCAGCCGCGATCGCCTGGCAGGTGCCGCAGATTCCCACCGTTTCGAATCGCAGCGGGCAATGGTTCGAGGTCGCCGCACCGCTCACCGGCGACGATTGGAGCCGTCACGCGCGGCAACCGGTCTTGTTCGCGGCGGGCATCTCGACGCTGGCGGCGGCGGGTTGCGATGCGTTTCTCGAATTGGGGCCCGGCAATACGCTGCTGCGCCTCGCGCAGGAAACCTTGGCGGGCGCAAGCGATGCGCCTGCATCGGCCGCGCGACTTTATTTGCCCAGTGTGCCGGCGCACGGCGATCCCTGGACGACCATCGGCGACGCCTTGGCTCAGCTCGAAGTGCGTGACTTCGTGATCGACTGGGAAAGCTTCGATCGGCCGTATGTCCGGCGGCGAGTGGCCGTACCGGGGCATCCGTTTGCACGGGAAATCTCGCCGGCGCCGGATCACGTCGTTGAGCCGGTCGAAGTACCGGCGCAACCTGCTAGTCACGCAATTGCCGCGCCGCCCGACGTCGACACAGTCACCGAGGGGTGGCTCTGCGAGCTTGTCTGGCAGCCGGAGAATCTGCAACCGGGCGCTGAGCCCGCGCGCGATTGGATCGTCCTGGCGGTTGACGAGGCCGACGCACCGTTTGCCAACGCACTCGCCGCAAAGCTGCCGGGCGCGGCGCGGTGCGCGGCGTTTGCCCAGGGCGCGGCCGGCTCACTGCACGAGCGCGAAGATCGCAAAGTGGGCATTGTCCTGGCCGCGTTGCAAGCGGATGCCACGTTCGAAGCGGCCTGCGCCCGCGCCATCGAGTTGGGCGAGATGCTGTCCCCCTGGATCAAGCGGCTCGAAGCCTTGTCCGACGTACGCATGGCCGTAGTGACTCGCGGCGCGACTCGTGAGTTGGGCCGTGCTGCGCTGCCGGCCGCATTGCACGCGCTGGTGCGTTGCGTGCGACATGAATTGCCCCGCGTCGATGTGCGGCTGATCGACGTCGAGGCCGACGCACTGGACGAGCCGCAACTTGCGCACATCGCGCGCGAGCTGACCGCGCGACACGCGGGCGTCGACGTGCGCTACGACCGGTCGGGCACGCGACGTGTGGCCACTCGCCGGCCCCTCGCGCCCGAGCAACGCACGCGACAGGTCGAGATCCGGCCCGGCGGCGTCTACCTGATCACCGGCGGGCAGCGCGGATTGGGCCTGGAGATCGCGCACTGGCTGGCCGAGCAGGCCCCGGGCGTGCGCTTGGTGCTGGCCAACCGCACGCGCGGCGAAGTTGACCCCGCCGATGCGGCAGCGCGGACATCGATCGAACAATTGCGGCGGCGAGGCGCCGAGGTGTGGACCGCGGCGGTCGATGTGAGCGACCCGGCAGCGCTTGCAGCCCTGCTGAGCGACGTACGCCAACGCTGTGGCCCGCTGCGCGGCGTGGTGCATGCCGCGGGCGTGCTGCGCGATCAGCTCCTGGTGGATTTTGCTCGCGCCGAAACGGGCGAAGTCTTCGCAGCAAAGGTGGGCGGTGCGCGGGCGCTGGCTCAGGCCACGGTCGACGACCCGTTGGACTTCTGCGTGTTGTTCTCCTCGGTCGCGGCGTTGCGCGGCCAGGTGGGCCAGGCCGCGTATGCCATGGCCAACACGCTGCTCGACGTCTTGGCCAAGCAACGGCGCGCCAAGGGCCAGCCCTGGTTGAGCATCAACTGGGGGCCCTGGGTCGAAACGGGTATGGCCGCCAAGACGTTCCGGGCCGAAGACCTGCGCGCCGTGGGCATCGAGCCGATCACGCCCGAGTTGGGCCGAAAGCTGTTCGCGGCGGCGCTCGAGTTCGATCGGCCGCAGGTGATCGCACATCGCGAGATCACGCGCGACGCGCCCGCCATGGCCGGCAAGGTTCCCGTCGTCCAGCAGCCGGCCGACACGGAGTTTCTGAGATCGCCGCTGCGGGCCTGGTTGCGGCAGATCATGGCCGAGACGATCGGCGCATCGCTCGACGACGTCGGCGCGGGCACGAACTTCCAGGAGTTGGGACTCGACTCGATGCTGGCGATCCGCGCCACGCGCCGGATCGAACGCGAACTGGCCATCCGCCTCGATGCGACGGCGCTGTTTGCGGCGCCAAACATCGAAGCCTTGGCCGCGTCGTTGCTGGCCGAACATCCGGGGGCCTTGAGCGCCAAGTTCGCCCCCGATGCGTCAGGCGTTGACGAAGGCCGGGTCGCGCTTGGACCGGCCGTCTTCGCCGAGCCCGTCGCGGCACCCGCGGTACATGCGCACGAGCTTGCCGTGATCGGGATGTCGTGTCGGTTTCCCGGCGCGGACTCTCTCGAGCAGTTCTGGGCCAACCTGAAGCATGCGGTCGATTCGGTCGGCGAGGTGCCGCCGGAACGTTGGGATTGGCGCCGCGCCGAACACCAGGCCGCCACGCCGGGCGCGGCCCACTGCGCGCGGTTTGGCGGCTTTCTGCGCGACGTCGACCGGTTCGATCCCGAGTTCTTCGGCCTGTCGCTACGCGAAGCGCGGCGCATGGACCCGCAACAGCGGCTGTTGCTCGAGGTCGTTTGGGAAGCCGTGGAGCAGGCCGGCTATCGACCGCGCGATCTGGGGCGCTGCGGCGTCTACATCGGCGCCTCAACCCTCGAATACCTCAGCCTGTTGGCCGCGCGCGGTGCTCATCGCGACCCGCACGTCGGTGCCGGCAACTCGCTCACGATGCTGGCGAACCGGATTTCCTACCTGATGGATTGGCACGGGCCGAGCCTGGCGGTCGACACGGCGTGCAGCAGCTCGCTGGCCGCGCTGCACCTGGCCTGCCAGGGGCTGATCAGCGGTGAGGCCGAAACGGCCGTCGTCGGCGGTGTGCACCTGATGTTCAATCCTGACGGTACCCTGATCTGTGGCCAGGCGGGCATGCTCGCGGCCGACGGGCGCTGCAAGCCGTTCGACGCCGCGGCCGACGGCTACGTCCGCAGCGAGGGCGTGGCGGCGGTGCTGCTCAAACCGCTCGCCGCGGCGCTGCGCGACGGCGATCCGGTTTGGGCCGTCATCAAGGCCACGGCCCTCAACCACGACGGTCACGACAAGGTGGGGCTCACCGCGCCCAACCCCCAAGCGCAGGCCGAGGTGCTGGCCGCGGCATACCGCCGCGCCGGTATCGAGCCGAATTCGTTGGGCTATCTCGAGGCTCACGGCACCGGGACCGCCATGGGCGATCCGCTCGAGCTGCGGGCCCTCAAGCAAGTGTTTGCGGCGCCCGGCCATCGGCGCGGATCGTGCGCGCTGGGCAGCGTCAAATCGAACCTGGGCCATCTCGAACCGGCGGCAGGCCTGGCCGGATTGATCAAGGCGGCCCTGATCGTACACGACGGCCAGGTGCCGGCGACCCTGCACGTCCATGAGCCCAACCGCGCGATCGATTTCGCGGCCTCGCCCTTCTATCTGAGCGATCGGCTGCGCGTGTGGACGGGCCCGTTGCCGCGGCGGGCGGGTGTCAGCTCGTTTGGGTTCGGCGGCACCAACGTGCATGCCGTGCTGGAACAGCCGCCACAGCCGGTCGCCAGCGCGGACGCAGCCACGAGCGCACTCGGGCAGGCGGCCGCGAGCGATCTTGTGCTGCTGTTGTCGGCCAGGAGCCCGGCCGGCCTGCAAATGCTCGCGGAACGTTATGCCGACTGGTTGACGGCGCAAACGCATCGCGAAGACCGCCGCTGGCTGGTCGACGTCTGCTTTACCGCGGCCGTGGGACGCGAAGCCCGCGCCAAGCGAGTGGCGTTAGCGTTTCGCGATGCGGACGATTTGCTCGCGCAGTTGCGCAGCATCGCCGCGGGGGGCGAGCCGCGCACACTCGACGGTTTGGCACAGTGTTCCGCGGTCGAGGCCTGGCTCGCCGGCGGCGGCTTCGATGCGGTCGCCTGGTTCGGTCAGCGCCGGCGCGTGCGGCTGCCCTGCTCGCCGTTCGAGCGCCAGCGCTGCTGGTTCGAGGCCATTGCGCCGGCTCCCCTGGCGGCGGTTGCGTCCCACGAACCGTCCTCATCGCTCGACGCGTGGCTGCGGCAGCCGGAGTGGCGCGAATCGCCCCGGCCCGCTGCGGAATACGAGCCCCCTCGTACCTGGTTGGTCTTCGCCGACCGTCAAGGCATTGGGGCCGCCGTGGCAGAACGCTTGCGCGCCGGCGGGCATCGCGTCGTCACGGTCCTGGCCGGGCCGCGGTGTGCCGTACGCGCGGACGACCGCTTCGAGATTCACCCCGAGCGCGCCGCAGATTACGAACGCTTGTTCGCGGCGCTCCATGGCTCGCCGCAAGGCGCTTGGTCGATCGCCCATTTCTGGACCTGCGACGAACCGCCATTGGAAGATCGCCCCGGCACTGACACCGACGGCGCCGCGCTGGGCGAACTGGACGCATGCTTGCAGGACGGGGCGCTCTGCCTGCTGTTGTTGCTGCAGGCCTGGGGAAGCAGTGGCCGCCCGATCCACGGCGACCTGCGCGTCGTCACTCGATCGACGCAAGCCGTGCTTGCAGGCGAGCGCGTCGAGTGCCCGGCGGCCGCGGCCGTCTGGGGCATGTTGCAAGTGGTCGGCCGGGAATATCACGAGCTGCGCGTGCAAGCGGTCGATCTCGCCGCGCCGCAGGCTGCCCTCCAGGAACTGACCGACGAGTTGCTCCGGCCGGTCAACCAACGGGAACTCGCGCTGCGCGAGGGCCGTCGCTACACGCTGGATTATGCCCCGGTGGGTGTACCGGCCGTCTCGATTTCCACCGACCTCGCGCCGCAGACGGTGCTGATCACCGGCGGGGCCAGCGGCATTGCCCGCGCGTTGGCCGCGCATTTCGCTCGCCGCGGGGCGCACGTGGTGCTGTGCGGCCGTCGCGCCGGCGACGATCCCGCACTTCGCGCGCGGGTCGAGGCGCTGGGCCCTGCCGTCGAGTACCGCTCGTGCGACGTCACCGATCCCCGGGCCGTGCGGCAATTGGTCGGCGAGGTGCGCGCCGCGCGTGGCCGCATCGAGCTCGTCGTGCATGCGGCGGCAGTCGTGAAGAATGCGTTGCTGCGTCACAAGCCGGCGAACGAGTTTCAGGCGGTGCTGCGTGCCAAGCTCCACGGGGCCCTGATTCTCGATCGCGCCACGGCCGACGATCCGCCCGATGCACTGGTGTTGTGCTCCTCGATTGCCGGCCTGCAGGGCAACGTGTTCCAAGGCGACTACTCGGCGGCCTCGCGGGCACTCGATGCGTTTGCTCATTGGCGCACGGCCCAGGGCCGCCGGACTGTCTCGATCGATTGGGGGCTCTGGTCCGAAGTCGGCAGGGCCGCCGAAGCGGCGACCAGTCGCAGCGACTTGATCGCAGCCGACGAAGCGTCGGCCGCGGGTCTGTCATCGATGCCCACTGCGGTGGGGCTGGCCGCGCTCGACAAATTGCTGGCCAGCGAAGGCTCGCAGTGGATCGTCGCCGATCTCGATGAGGCTCCCCCGGATTTGCCGGCCTCGACCGAGCCCGCGGCCGAGGCGGTCGCCTTCGATGTGCCTGCGGCGAACCGGACGTCGGCCGCCGAATTCGAAGACGTGCTCGCCGCCTGGCTGGCCGAGGCCCTGGAGATTCCTCAGGAGCGCGTCGCGCCCGAGCAGCCGTTCTTCGAATTGGGCGTCGATTCGATTGTCGCCTCCGAGATGGTCCGGCGCATCAACGCCGCCACGGGAGCAAGTTTCCCGCGGACCTTGCTGTTCGATTTGCCGCACCTGCGCAAGTTGGCCGAGATGCTTGCCGGACGACACAGCTTGGCGGCCGCGTCACAGGTGCCGGCGATCGCCAAGGTCCCATGCGCGGACGCGGCCGGCCAGTCGCCCGTCGAGCTGGTCTCGCCCGCGGAGCAGGCTGCGCTGACGCAGGAAGACGTGCCCGACCAGGCCATGGCTGTGATCGGCATGGCTGGACGCTTCCGCGGGGCGACGTCGTTGGAGGCCTTCTGGGAACGCTTGCAGGCCGGCGAAGATTTCGTGGGCGAGCTGCCGGCCGCGCGTCGTCAGCAGGTTGCGACGCAAGCTCCGCCGTGCGCATCGTTCCTCGACGATCTCGACAAGTTCGATCATCCGTTCTTCCGCATCTCACCGCGCGAAGCGGCGCAGATGGACCCTCAACAGCGGCTGCTGTTGGAGACCACCTGGGAAGCCCTCGAACAGGCTGGCTATGCAGGCGCGGCGCTGGCCGGTTCGTCGCTCGGCGTGTTCGTGGCCGCCATGGCGAATGGTACGGCCGCCGCAGAACCGTCGGATGCCTACTTCGGCACCGGCCATGCGCCCACGATGGTGGCCAATCGGCTGAGCTACTTCCTCGACGTGCACGGTCCTTGCCTGACGGTCGACACGGCTTGCAGTTCGAGCCTGGTCGCCTTGCATCTGGCCGTCCAGAGCCTCCGCCGGGGCGAGTGCGAAACCGCGCTGGTGGCTGGCGTGCAAGCCGGGCTCACGCCGGGGCATTTCGCCGCGCTCGATCACCTGAAGGCCCTCTCGGCGCGCGGACGTTGCCAGACGTTTGATCGTGGCGCCGACGGATACGTCCCTGGCGAGGGCGTGGGCGTAGTCCTGCTCAAACCGTTGGCGCGCGCGCTGGCGGACGGCGACGAAGTTCACGGCGTGATTCGTGGGGTGGCCGTCAATCACGGCGGCCAGGCGGCGGGCCTGACGGTGCCCAGCGCACGTGCCCAGGCTGCGGTGATCCGCGCCGCCTGGCGCGATGCCCACGTCTCGGCCGAGTCGATCGGCTACGTCGAAGCGCACGGCACTGGGACGGCCTTGGGCGATCCAATCGAAGTCGAGGGCCTGACCCAGGCCTTCGCCGAGGAGACTCCCAAGAAGCAGTTCTGCGCGTTGGGTACGGTCAAGAGCAACCTCGGCCATCTCGAGGCCGCGGCCGGGATCGCCGGGCTGATCAAAGTGCTGCTGGCACTCAAAGCCGAACAACTGCCGCCCTCGTTACACGTACGCGAGGCCAATCCCCAGATTCGCTTCGAGGCGAGCCCCTGCTACGTCAACGACCGCTTGCAGCCCTGGCCGCGGTCGAGTCGTCCGCGCCGCGCCGGCGTGAGCGCGTTCGGCTTTGGGGGCACGAACGCCCACGTCGTCGTCGAAGAATCGCCGCGCCGCGCGACGGCCGACGTGCGCGAGCGCCAGGCGGCCCATCTTCTGGCCCTGTCGGCCGAGAACCCGCAGGCCTTGGCGCGCCTCGCCGATCGCTTCCGCGACCATTTCGATCGTCACCCGCAAACTTCGCCCGGCGCCGCGTGCTTCACCGCCGACGTCGGCCGTGCGCACCTGCCGCATCGCGTGGCAGTGGTGGGCCGCAGCCTGGGCGAGTTGCGCGCGGGGCTCGACGAATTCCGCGTCGCTCGACTGCCGCCGACCAACCCGGCCCCGCCCCGCTTCGTCGCGGGCCACGTGCCGCCGCGACGCCGGCTCAAAATGGCCTGGCTGTTCACAGGACAAGGCTCCCAGTATCCCCGCATGGGCCGCCAGTTGTACGACGAGCAGCCGGCGTTTCGCGCGGCACTCGACGAGTGCGGCGCGGTGCTCCGTGGCGAGCTCGATCGGCCCTTGACCGAAGTGCTGTTTGCCGGCGACCTGGGCCAGTCGGTCGATGCCACGGTCGTTACGCAGCCGGCCTTGTTCGCCCTCGAATTTGCGTTGGCCCAGATGTGGCGCGCTTGGGGAATCGAGCCGGATGTCGTGTTGGGCCACAGCTTGGGTGAATACGTTGCCGCGTGCGTCGCGGGGGTCTTCGATCTGCCCTCGGCGCTGCGGCTGGTGGCGCGTCGCGCGCGGTGGATGCAGGCCTTGCCCGCAAACGGCGCGATGGCGGCGCTGCGCGCCGGACGCGAGGCGATCGAGCCGCAATTGACTCGCTGGTCGGGACGGCTCTCGCTGGCCGCCGACAACGGACCGCGAAACATCGTCGTTTCCGGCGAAGTGGCGGCGCTGGCCGAACTGCTCGACGAATGCCGCCGGCAAGGGATTGCCGCCCAGCGGCTGCGCGTGTCGCATGCGTTTCACTCGGCCGCGGTCGAACCGATGCTCGCAGCGCTCGAGGCCGAGGCGGCGACGATCACGCATCGCCCGCCGACGATCCCCCTGGTTTCGAATCTGCACGGCAGGCTATTCGCTCCTGGCGCCGGACCCGACGCGAGATACTGGCGCGATCATGCACGGCAGTGCGTCGAATTTCGTCGCGGCGTTCAGGCCCTGGCCGAGCGCGGCGTCGACGCGTACCTGGAAATCGGGCCGGCATCGACGCTCTTGAACCTCGCGCGAGCGATCGTGCCCGATGCAACCTGCTCGTGGTTGCCGACCTTGGGGACGTCGGGCGACGAGTTGGGCTCGGCCCTGGATGCGGCGGCAAAGCTCTACGCGGCCGGGGCACGGTTGCAATGGTCGGCGGTCGAAGCACACGCTCCGCGCCGCCGGATTCCGTTGCCGACGTATCCGTTCGAGCCGATCGATTGCTCGCCGTCGCCCAGGCCGGTACCGGTCGAGCCTGCTGCGCAGCGCCCGGCCGTCGGTCCCTGGTTCTTTGCCCGCGGGTGGGAAGCAGCACCGTTGGCTGGCACCCCGCGTTCGCTCGCCGGAACCTGGCTGCTCGTCGGACCCCTCGACGATCGTTCGACGGCCATCGCCGCGGCCCTGAAGCAGCGCGGCGCCGCGCCGGTACACGTTGTTGAGACCACACGGTACGTGCCGCTCGAAGGTTCACGCGCCGGCGTGCGTGGCGGCGTGGCGGCCGACTACGTCGAGTTGGTCTCCGAAATCACGCAGCGCAGCGACGATCTGCGCGGGGCAATCGATCTGCGCAGTCTTGACGGGGGCGACGCGCCGGACGACGTCGCGGCGCAGTTGGTGCGGCTGACTTACCTGCTTCAGGCCCTCGCCGCGACCGGCAAGCCGCTGTCGTTGGGCGTGCTCGTATCTGGAGTGCAGGCGGAGAGCGACGAAGGCGATGTTTCGCCCCTCGCCAGCGCCGTGGCGACGCTCGCGCGCGTCGTGCCCGAGGAGCATCCCGAGCTGTCGGTTCACGCGCTGGACCTGGAAGCGGAGCTTCCGGGAGAGACGCTGGCTGCAAGCGTGATCTCCGAGCTGGAAGCGGGGCGCGACGTGCTCGTCAGCTACCGTCATGGCAGCCGTGCCGTACCTGTCGTGCGACCGGTCGACTTGGGGTCGCTGGCGCGCCGCGAACCGTCCCGCGCGGATCGGCCGGTCCGTGGCGGCGTGTACCTGGTCACCGGCGGCCTCGGCAATGTCGGCCACGAACTGGCGCGGTGGCTCGTGGAACAGGAGGTCGGTGTCGTCGTCCTCGCCGCACGCCGCCGACCGGCCGACTTCGACGAACACACCCGCACGCAAATCGCCGACTTGCGCCGCCAGGGCGGGCCCCGCACCGAGATCGTCACGGTCTCGCTCGACGTGGCCGATGCGGCGGCCGTCGAGCGTCAAATCGACGAATTGCTAACGCGCTATGGCCGGCTGGATGGTGTGATCCACGCCGCCGGGGTGTTGCGCGACGGCGCGTTGTGGCGCAAGGATGAAGCCTCGATTCTCGAGGTCCTGTTGCCCAAGGTGCATGGCGCATGGGCACTCGACCAGGCTACGCGCGCGTTGCCGCTCTCGATGTTCCTGGTTTGCTCGTCGATGTCGGCGTTGCTCGGCGGTGCAGGACACGCGACCTATGCCGCGGCGAACGCCTATCTCGACGCGTTATGCCAGCGACGCCGCAAACGCGGCCAATCTGCGCTGGCGATCGACTGGGGTGTCTGGGCCGGGACAACCGCAGGCGAACTGCCCAATTACCAGCAGGCCATGCGGGCCAGCGGCGTGCGACCATTGAGCCCGGCTCAAGCCATTGCCGCGCTCGAGGCCGTGTTGCCGCACGACTGCGCCCAACTGGGAATCATCGACCTCGATGCCAACGGGCGCGGTCCACTCGACTTCGACGCCGTGATCCAAGCGGCGCAGCAGAGCTGGCAGGCCGGCGAGGCCGAATTGCAGCAGACGGCCTCGCAACTCGCCGGGCTCGACGCGCTGCTCGATCGGATCGCCTCCGGCTACGTGGCCCGGCTGCTCGTCGATTCGGGACAGGTCGCGGGCGACGCGCCCATTGCCACCGCCGCGCTCGCCGTGCGGTTTGGCGTGGGTGCGAACTACGACCGCCTGTGGCACGCATGGCTGCAGATGCTCGTCGACGATGGGGCGCTGATTCGCCCGAACGAGGCGATGTGTCGCGCAACGCCGCTGCTCGCCAGGCTCGCCGCCGGCGTCGAGAAGGACGTCAGCGCCGCGCTCCAGCGCTACCCGACGATGCGCCCGCAGCTCGAATTGCTGGCCCGTTGTGGGCGCCGGCTGGGCGATGTGTTGGATGGCAGCGTTTCGGCGGTCGAACTGCTGTTTCCCGAGGGCAGCGCGGCCGACGCCGAGTCACTCTACGAACAGACCCCCTGGCTGCAGCAGATCTCGCAGGCCGCGGCTGCGGCTGCAGTGACTTGCATCGAGCGACACACGGGCCAAGAACCACCGCGGATTCTCGAGATCGGCGGTGGCACGGCCGCGACGACGCGCTGGGTGCTGTCCGCACTCGCCGGCCGCCGGGTGGACTACGACTTTACCGACGTCTCGCCGGCGTTCGTCCATCGGGCGCCGCGGCGCTGTGCGGAATGGACCGGACCGCGGTCGTCCATACAGTTCCAGGCCAGCGTGCTCGACATCGAGCGTTCGCCGCGCGAGCAAGGCTTCGACGACGCACGCTACGACCTGGTGCTGGCGGCGAACGTGTTGCACGCCACCAGCGATCTGGCCGCGACGCTGAGCCGCGCTGCGCGGCTGCTGCGGCCGGGCGGATGGCTGGTGCTCATCGAGGCCACGCGTACCGTGCGCTACGCCTACCTCACCTTCGCGCTCACCGACGGTTGGTGGCGGTTCACCGATACGGCACTGCGAAACTCGAGCCCGCTGCTCTCGATCTCGGCCTGGCAGCGATTGTTGCAAGAGCTTGGCTTCGCCGTGCAAGCGATTCCCGCGGAAACCCTCGGGCCGCGCGGGGATCAAACGCTGTTGCTCGCACAGGCCAGTCAGACGCCGGCCGAGTTCGCACCGATGGAGCCGTCGGTGCGGCAGACGCTCCTAAAGCCCGAATCGACGTCCGATGGCTTACCGCCGCCGGAACAAGCGATTGAGCCGGCAATCGTCGATCCCGATCTCGAGAGCCGCGTGCGCAGGGTCGTGCGCAGCGCGCTGGCCGAGGTGCTGCATTGCCGGCCCGAGACCCTCGATGTCGAGCGGCCGCTCGAGGCCCTGGGCGTCGATTCGCTGATGGCCCTCGAATTGATCAAGCTGCTGCGTACGCGATTGCCCGCGATACAGCTTTCGCCCCCGTCACTGTTCGCCCACCCGACGGTCGTCGAATTGAGCGCCTGGCTCATGAATCAATTCGGCACTGCGCTCGCTAGCGAGCCGCCGGCACGCGAGGCCGATCTGCCGGACTCGACTCCGCCCCGGTCGCAGCCTGCCGAAGCGCCGCGGGCGACGACCGACATCTCGGCCGGCGCCGTGGCGATCGTGGGCTATGCCTGTCGCTTTCCGGGAGCCGCGAGTGCCGCCGAGCTGTGGGAGAATCTTCTTGCCGGCCGCGATTGCGTGACGGCAGTGCCCGAGTCGCGCCTGCGGCTGCTGGGTGTCGACCGGGCCACGCTCAGCGAGCGCGACGCGGCGCGCCAAGGTGGCTTTCTCGAAGGCATCGAACAATTCGACCCGGTCTTCTTCCATCTCACCGCGGCCGAGGCGGCGCAAATCGATCCGCGCCAGCGGTTGTTTCTCGAGACGGCATACGCCGCGGTCGAGCATGCCGGTTACGGCGGGCAGAAACTCGCCGGCAGCCGCACGGGCATCTATGTCGGCGCGAGCCAGCAGGACTATGCCCTGCTGGCCCCGGGCGGCGAGGCCGAACGCTTTGCCACCACCGGCGGCAGCAACGCGATTCTTGCCAGCCGGCTGGCCTATTTCCTCGATCTGCACGGACCGTGCGTGCCGGTCGACACTGCGTGTTCGTCGTCGCTGTTGGCCGTGCACCTGGCCGTGCGCAGCCTGCGCGACGGGCAATGCGATGCGGCGCTGGCCGGCGGGGTGCATTTGAACCTGACGTTGGCCAATTTTGCCGCATTCGAACGCCTGGGGGCGCTGGCTCCCGGCGGGCGCTGCCGCGCCTTCGCCGCGGCAGCCGACGGCTTTGTCCCGAGCGAAGGCGCAGGTGCCGTACTGTTGAAGCGCTGGCAGGATGCCCTGCGCGACGGCGACACGGTGCACGCCGTGATCCTCGGAAGCGCCGCCAACAACGATGGGCGCACCAACGGTCTGACGGCGCCGAACCCGGACGCCCAGCGCGATTGCCTGCTGGCGGCCTGGCGCGATGCGGCGATCGAGCCGCAATCGCTGAGCTACATCGAGGCCCACGGCACCGGCACCGCGTTGGGCGACCCAATCGAGCTGGCCGCACTCGAAGCGGCGTTTCGCGCGCATACAAGCGCGCGCCAGTTCTGTGCGCTGGGTTCCGTCAAGAGCAACCTGGGCCATGCCGAAACGGCCTCGGGCATGGCGAGCCTGGTCAAGGTCGTCGAGTCGCTGCGTCACGACCGCATCCCCGCCTCGCTGCATCTCGATGCTCCGAATCGGCACTGCACGCTCGAAGCCTCGCCGGTCGTGCTTTGCGATCGCCCGCGCGCCTGGCCGCGCGGTTCGCGTCCGCGCCGCGCGGGCATCAGCGCGTTTGGATTCAGTGGCACGAACGTGCACCTGGTCGTTGCCGAGCCGCCGGCGGCCGAGCTGCCTGGTGCGGCCGCCACGGCACTGCCCGCCGCTGGCGCCGAGGTCTTTACGCTCGCGGCGCGCACCGAAGCGGCGGTGCAGCAATTGGTCGAGCAGTACCTGGCCGATGCGGCGCTGCCGCGGTTTGCACTCGCCGACGTCTGCCTGACGGCCAACACCGGGCGCGGCGCCTGGCGCCACCGACTGGCCGTGGTCGCGCACGACACGCTCGATCTTTGCCGGCAGCTCGCCGCTTGGCGCGCGGGCCAGGCTTCCCGTGTGTTCGCGGCCGATGCGTTGGCCGAGGATGCGGTGACCCGCCGGATGGTTGAATTGCAGCAGGCGCTCGCTGCGCTGCCGGCAGCCGTGGCCTGTCGCATCGTCGCGTGTTGTCGTGGTGCCGCGTTTCAAGACCTGGTGCTGCCGCACCTGGCGCGCTGGCGCGGTGAACCTGCGGGCGCCGATCTCGCACCTCACCGCACGGCGGTGATGCAGGTGCTGGCCCTGCTGTACGCGATGGGCGCCGAGGTCGCGTGGGACGAAATCTACCGCGCTTGGCCGGCGAGCCGGCGCCGGGTGCCGCTGCCGACGTATCCGTATCAACGCACGTCTTGCTGGCTGCGCCCGTTGCAGGCCGAGCCTGCGGTGCCGGCCGCGAAAGCTCCCGTCGATGCGTTGTTCTACGAGCTGTCTTGGGAGCGCGCCGCAGACCGGCCGGAGCAGGCCCCATCGCTCGCCGGCAACTGGCTGGTTTTCGCGACGCCGTCGCCGCTGGCCAAGGCGGTCGCAACGCAACTTGCAGCACGCGGCGCACGAGCGATTCAAGTGATCGCAGGCCGGCGATTCCGCGAGTTGTCGCCGCAGCGATTCGAAATCGATCCCACTTCAGCGGACGACTATCGGCGGCTGCTCGCCGCGGTCGCCGCGCAAGGTGCCGTGGCCGGCATGGTGTATCTGTGGTCGGCCGACGAAGACCGGCAAGCGGCGAGCACACTCGCCGAATTGCAAGCCGCGAGCGAATGGGCTTGGGAGCCGCTGCTGCATCTGGCCCAGGCGTGGACGTCGCCGCCGGTCGACGCCCGCTGGCTGCTTGTCACTGCGCAAGCGCAAGCCGTGACCGCGAGCGACACGCTGGTGCCCGAGGCTGCCCTGACCAGTTCGCTTGCGCAGTCGCTGGCCAGCGAATTCCGCGGTCTTGCCGTGCACCAGGTCGACGTTGCCCACGACGAGTCGTGCGAACCGCTCGCCCGGCGATTGCTGAGCGAGCTGGCCGCGACGCCTGAAGATGTCGAAATCGCCTATCGCGCCGGACAGCGGTACGTGCGTCGCTTGCGTCCGATCGCCGCGCCGGGCGTGGATCAGCAGCCGGTTGCAGACGCCAAATCGCCGCTCGGAACGCAGACCGTTCTGATTTCCGGTGGCGCCGGTGGCATCGGCCGTCAGCTCGCCGCGCAATTCGCCCATCGGCATGCACGTGTCGTGCTCTGCGGCCGTACGCCGCCGCAGGAGATCGCCGGGCTTCCTGAAGGCGTCGAGTATCTCTGCTGCGACGTATCCGACGCCGATCAGGTGCAGACGCTGGCCGAGCACATCCGGTCGCACTATGGCAAGCTCGACATTATCTTCCACGCCGCAGGACTGCTCGATCGCGAACGTCTGGCCCTGCGTACCAAGACGCCCGAAACTGTCGCGGCCGTCTGGCAGCCGAAACTGGCGGGAAGCTGGTTGTTGGCGGCCTTGGCAAAGGACTTCATCAGCGAGCTGGTGTGTTTCTCTTCGATCAGTGCGCTGTCCGGAACTTTGGCCGCGGGGCAGGCCGACTATGCTGCGGCCTGTCGTTATCAGGTTGCCCTGGCCGAACATCTCCGGCGGCGCGGTCAGCGTGCCTGCGCGCTGGTTCTACCGCAATGGCAGTCGACCGGCATGGTCGCCGGCCAGACGCTGAGCGAGGTCCAGCGCGCACTGGGACTGCAATCGCTCGCGCCCGGTGCAGCGCTCGCGGCGCTGGAACGCAGCGCGAGCATGGACCGCAGCCATGTCATCTGGCTGCCGCACGATCGCCCGGACTTCGATCCGCAGCGTGTATTACACAGCACCACGGGCCAATTCCCGGCTCGGGCCGCAGCCACCACTCTGGCCAGCGAGACGGCATCACCGCGCCAAGCCACGTCGCCCGACACCGCGCTTTCCGCTCGGCAATTGCTCGACCCGCTGCGTCGCCAGGTTGCCAAGCTGTTGCAGTTGTCACCCGATGACATTGATCCCCGCGCGAATTTCATGGAGCTGGGCTTCGACTCGATTCTCGCCGTGCAATTCGCCCGCCAACTGACCGGCGCACTACGGCTCGAGATCGACGCCACGACGGTGTTCAAGTATCCGAGCCTCCAAGAGCTTGCGGTTTACCTGCGGCCACGGGTCGACGTCGCGGCGCTGACGGCCGACGAACCACCGCGCGCGGTTCCCGCGGCGCCGCCGCAGGCGGACGAAGCCAAGCTCCCCAACGGGACGATCGTTGCCGGCAGCGTCCTGCCGCTTGCGCAGTCGGCGCCGTCGCCGGCCGCGCGCGAGATCGCGATCGTCGGCCTGGCCTGTCGTTTCCCGGGTGCCCGCGATGTCGACGAGCTCTGGCACTTGTTCCGCGACCGGATCGATGCCGTGGCACCTCCCTCGCCCACGCGCCGCGCCGTGTGGCACACATCTCCCGAGATGGTATTCCCCCAGGCAGGCTTCCTCGACGACGTGGCCGGCTTCGACGCGCGGTTCTTCAATCTTTCGGCGCGCGAGGCGCGGCTGATGGACCCGCAGCAGCGGCTGCTGCTCGAGGTCGCCTGGGAAGCGTTCGAAAGCGCGGGCTATCGGCCTGCCGATTTCGCCGACAGCCGCGTGGGCGTCTACGTGGGCGTCGGCACCAGCGACTACGTCAAGCTGTTGACCCGCGCCGACGACGCGCGCGATCCGCATGCCCGCACGGGCAGCACGTTGTCGATGACGGCCAATCGCATTTCTTATTTGCTCGATCTGCAAGGTCCCAGCCTGGCCGTCGACACGGCTTGCAGCTCGTCGCTCGTGGCCTTGCATCTGGCGTGTCAGGCTTTAGGTGCCGGCGAAGCGCAAGTGGCGCTGGTCGGCGGGGTGCATTTGCTGCTTGACCCAGCCGGCTATGCCATCCTCAGCCGCGAAGGCGTGTTGGCCGCCGATGGGCGCTCCAAGACGTTCGACGATCGGGCCGACGGTTTTGCCCGGGGCGAGGGCGCCGCCGCCGTGCTGCTGAAACCGCTGGCCGACGCCCAACGCGACGGCGACCACATCTGGGCCGTGATTCGCGGCACGGCAGTCAACAACGATGGGCATTCCAAGGCGGGCCTCGCCGCGCCCAACCCCAAGGCCCAGGCCGCCGTGATCACCGATGCCTATCGCGCCGCCAGGCTCGATCCTGCGTCGGTCGGGTTGCTCGAAGCGCATGGCACCGGCACGGTGCTCGGCGATCCGATCGAGATCGACGCCCTCTGCACCGCTTTCGCACAGGCCACGCCGCATCGAGGCTTTTGCGCGATCGGGTCGGCCAAAACCAACCTGGGCCATCTCGAAGCCGCCGCCGGGCTCGCCGGCCTGCTTCGGGCCACGCTGGCGTTGTACCACGGCGAGTTGCCCCCGGCCCTGCACTTCGAAACGCCTAACCGGCAGATCCGCTTCGAACGGACCCCCTTCTACTTGAACCAGCAGTTGCGTCCCTGGCCCCAGGGAACAACCCCGCGCCGGGCCGGTGTAAGCTCGTTTGGATTGGGCGGTACGAACGCCCATGTCGTGCTTGAAGAGCCTCCGCGCGACGAACCGCCGTCGTCCGCCAACGGGCATTCGTCTTCCGGCGCGGATCGAGGAGGGTGACCGCCGAGCCATGTCGCCCCACATCCGTCCGCCGGCCGCGAAGACGGTATCCACCGCGCAGGCATTGATTTTGTCGGCCCGGTCTTGGCCGGCGCTGCGCGCGCTGGCCCAGCGCTACGCCGATTGCCTGGCGTCGTCGGCTGCGCCGGAGTTCGCCGACCTGTGCTTTACCGCGGCCGTAGGCCGTACTCGCTTCCGGCATCGCGTTGCCATCGTCGCCGGCACTCCCCAGACAGCACTCGCGCGGCTGCGAGTTGTTGCCGACTGCGAGGTGCCCCGTGCCGACGAGTCTGCGGGTATCTTCTGCGCTCATCTCGAGCGGCAAGCTGCAGTTGCCGACCGGCTCTCGCCACAATCGCGACAACGGCTGGAACATTTGGACGCAGCGAGTGTTGCGCGACTGCAGGAACTCGTGCCCGGCGAGGCCCTGGTCGGATCCGGCGCGCAGTCTGCGGCGCTATCGCACGACGTCGGGGCCGCGCCGAATCCGACAGCGCTGGTGACGCTGTTGGCCGCACTCGACGTTGCCGGTGCCGAGGTCGATTGGCGCCATTGGTATGGTTCCGAACGTCGGCGCCGTGTGCCGCTGCCGACGTATCCCTTCGAGCGCGAGCCGCTGTGGATCGAACCCCTTTCCCTGCCCGATGCTACGGCCGGCGAGCCGGCCGCTGTGCCGGCCGGTGTTGCATCCGGCGAAGCGGATTCGCTTGCCGGCTGGTTCCAGGAAATCGTCTGGCGTCCGGCGCCTCCTGGCGCGCGTCGCGACTTGCCTCAGGGTCCCTATTTGTTGTTTGCCGACGAGTTGGGCGTTGGCGCTGCGCTTGCTGGCGGACTGCGAGCCGCTGGCAGGCGCGTCGTCGAAGTCCATCCAGGTCGGGCTTTTCGACGTGTGGCGCAGGATGTGTACACGCTCAACCCGGCTCGTGGTGGCGACTATCGTTCGCTGTTTGTCGCGCTCGACGAATCGACCGTTTCGGTTTCGGTTCTGATTCATCTCGGCAGTTTGCGCAGCGAACCACTGGCCGGGTCGCTAGCCGACTTGCACGGCCGGCTCGCCGATGGCGTCGAATCCCTGTTCCATCTGCACGGCCAGCTCGCCGAACGGGATCGCCCCTGCGAAGTCCTGATCGTCACCGGTCACGCGCAAGGCATCGGTCCTGAGGGTGAAGTCGCTTGCCCCGACGGTGCGGCGCTGGCCGCGTTTGCCCGATCGATTCCGCTCGAAACGCCCCAACTCGCCACGCGCACGATCGACCTGGTCCCCGGCGCCGAGCCACAAGAGCTTGCCGCCTGGATCGAAGCCGAACTCGGCCAGCAACCCGGTTTGCGCGACGTCGCCTACCGCAGCCATGCGCGCTTGGTTCCGGCGATTGTGCCCGTCGATCTGGCGACAGAGCCCACCGATCGTTCGCCTTCGATCCGCGCTGGTGGAGTCTATCTGATTACCGGAGGCCAAGGGGAGATCGGCCTGGCGCTGGCCCATCGGCTCGCCGCCCAGGCCCCCGGCATCAAGCTGGTGCTCGCGAATCGGAAATCACTCGACGAAAGCCCTGACGGGGGCCGCCGCCGCGAGCGCATCGCGACCTTGGCAGCCTTGGGCGCCGAGGTCTGGCCGGTCGCGTGCGACGTCACCGACGCACGCGCAGTCGCCGAGCTGCTCGCCCAGATCGAAGAGCGCTTCGGCGCGCTCCACGGCGTGATCCACGCGGCCGGGAGCCTGCAGGACGGGATGCTGTGGAGCCGCACGCTCGACGAGGTGCGCTCGGTGATGTCGGCCAAAGTCGACGGTGCCTGGCTGTTGCACGAACTCGCGCAGGGTTCTTCGCTGGACTTCTTTGTGTGTTGTTCGTCGACGGCCGGCTTTGCCCCGCTCGCCGGCCAGGCCAGCTATGCGGCCGCCAGTGCTTTTCTCGACGGCCTGGCGCTTGCGCGCCGCGCTCTCGGCTTTCCGGCGCTCTCGATCGATTGGGGTTTCTGGGGAGACACGTCCGCCGCCGCGCCCGAGCGCTATCGTCGATTTGTCGAAGCGCACGGCGTTCGCCCGATCGCCACGGCGCAAGGCGTGGCCGCATTCGAGACGGCGCTCCATCTGGGGCGCGCGCGGCTGGCCGTTTTTCCCCCGCCAGTCGCGGCGACGCCTGCGATCGCTTCGGTCCAGCCAGACCTGGCCGACCCCCGACCGGGCGCCGGCGATGCGCACTGGGCGCAGGTCGTGCTAGCAGGACGACTCGCGTCGCATCGAGCCGCAGAGCCGCTGCTGCCGCGACTGCCCGAGTTTGCCCGCCAGGGAGAGGCCATCGATCGCCTTGTGGCGCGGTATGTGGCCGCTGCATTCCGTCAGCTTCGCCTGTTTGGCCGGCGCGGCCGCGCCTGGCGCCTGGAAGAGCTCGTAGAACGTGCGCGGTTGGTCGGCAACTATCCGCGCCTGTTGCCGCGGCTCTTGGCGATCCTTGTCGAGGACCAGTGGCTGCAGCACACCGAGGCCGGGTTTGTCCGCATGCGTTCCTGGGCACAACTCGATCCGCGCGCTGGCGGTCAGCGCCTCCGGCGGCGCTATCCGGCTGCCCGCCCCCAGCTCGAGCTCTTGACCGCTTGTGGCGAACACCTCGCGCAGGTGCTCACCGGCCAGGTCGACCCGCTTGATTTGCTCTTTCCCGGGGGCTCGCTGTCCGAGGCCGCGTCGGCCATTGCCGATTCGCCCTTTGCTCGGTTCTATAACGAACTGGCCGCCGCCGTGCTGCAGTCGATGCTCGGCGAATCGCAGCGAGCGTCGGGTCAATCCTCCGGAAAGATTATCGAGATCGGTGCCGGCACAGGCGGTACCTCCTGCGCCCTGCTTCCGGTCGCCCGGGCCGCTGCCTGGTCCTACTGCTACACCGACGTGTCGACGGCCTTTCTGCGTCGCGCTGCCCAACAGTTTGCGGGCGAGCCGCGAGTGGATTTCCGCGCGCTCGATATCGAGCAGGCACCGGCCGATCAAGGATTCGAGCCCGGCCAGTTCGATGTGGTCGTGGCGGCCAATGTGCTGCACGCGACCCGCAGCTTGGATGAGACGCTTGGTCACGTCAGCCAGTTACTGGCGCCGGGCGGTTGGCTGTTGTTGCTCGAATCAACCAGCCGCAGCCGGTGGGGCGACCTGACGTTTGGCTTGACCGAAGGCTGGTGGCGCTTCGCCGATCGGGAGCTGCGCACGGATTCGCCGCTCGTCGATCGTGCGCAATGGCTCGCGCTGCTCGCGCGCCATGGTTTCGCTCACGCGGTCGCCTTGCCCGACGACGTGCCCGGCCTGGAGCACGTCGGGCAGCATCTGTTCATCGCCAGCAGCTCGCAACAACAATCTGCGACGCATTCCCAGGCGGGTTCGCGCGCGCCGGCTTTGCGCTCGCGGAAGCCAAAGAGATCTCGTCGGGCTCGCACCCCGAACCAGCAAGCCAAGCGACGCCTGCACGACGATGCGGCTCTGTTGGCCCGGCTGACCGACCAGGTTCGGCACGAGTTGAGTGCCGTCCTTCACGTCTCCGCCGCGAAGGTTGAGCAAGACGCGAGCTTTCAGGATCAAGGCGTCGATTCGCTCTTGGCCTTGGAACTGATCGACCGCTTGAAGAAGTCGTTGGGCCTGCCGTCGTTGCGGCCTGCAATCTTGTTCCAGTGCCCAACGGTTGATGAGCTGGCGGCGCATCTGGTGGGGACGTATGGGGAGCGGTTGGAGGAGGGGGAGCGTGCTGCGGCTTCGAGTTCGGCTTCGCGTGCTGTGCCGGAGCGTGCGGCGGCGTCTGCGGCACCGGCGGCGGCGTTGAGTGCGGCGCCGGCGGCGAGCGTGGTGAGCGGTTCGGGGGTGGCGGTGATTGGTTATGCGTTGCGGCTGCCGGGG